>JBFZES010000329.1:0-5912 GCA_041306725.1 Spirochaetaceae bacterium
TGGCCTGCAATACGGCATCCGCGCTCGCCTTGACCGAGCTCCGCAGGCGCTACCAGCCTACGCCCATAGTCGGAACGGTGCCGGCGGTAAAGCCCGCGGCCGCCAGTTCCCGCGTTAAGCGCATAGGCGTCGTGGCTACGGCGCGCATGGCCGGGGACGCGTATCTTTCTGACCTTATCGAGCGCTGGGCTCCCGATTGCCAGGTGCTGCGTAGGGGAGACCAGGATTTAGTGGATTTCGTGGAAAACCGTATGTTTTCCGCCACGCGGGAGGAGCGCCTGGCCGCCGTACGGCCGAGCGTGGACGCCATGCTGGCCGCCGGGGTCGACGCCATCGTGCTCGGCTGCACCCATTTCCTGTACCTAGCGGCGGAATTCGCCGAACTAGCCGGCCCTTCCGTGCGCATCGTCGATTCCCGCGACGGCGTGGCCGCGCAGCTGCGGCGCGTCGTTGGGGCGGCGGCCCCGCCAGCAGGCTCGACGCCATACGGCGGCTCCCCAGACGGCTCCCCGGGCGTCGCGCCGAGCGGCGCTACGCTTGCGCCCATAGCTCAGGAGCGCCACGGCGGGCCTGATATCATGCTGCTCAGCGGCGCTGAGCCCTTCGACGCCAAATACGCGTCGTTTGCCGCCCGTTTCGGCTTAAAGCCAGAAGGATCGTTGTACGCATGATAGGAACCGTAATATCGGGCGCCAATAACGCCTTTTCCGTGCTCGCCGAACATGGTGAGCTCCTGCGTTGTACCTTGAAGAGCAAACGGCTTAAAGGCGCCGAAGGCTTCTATAATCCGCTGGCCGCGGGCGACCTCGTGGCGTACGAGGCGGCCTCCTCGGGCTACGGCAGCATAACGGCCCTCGTGCCCCGCAAGTCCCTGTTCTGGCGCTATAACGAGAAGGGCAGGGCCACACAAGCCATAGCCGCGAACATGGATGTGCTCGTGTGCGTATCGAGCGCCGCCATGCCGCCCTTTAGGCCGCGCTTCGTCGACCGCGTGTCCCTGGAGCCGGCGAGCGAGGGCTTGCCCTTCCTCATCGTGCTCAACAAGACCGACTTAGGCCTTGACGAAGATACGAAGGAGCGGCTTGCCGATTATCGGAGCATGGGCTTTGAAACCCTGGAAACCAGCGTGGAGAAGGGCGAGGGCGTGGGCGAGCTCATGGAGCGCATACGCGGCAAGACCGCGGCCTTCGTGGGTCAGTCGGGCGTGGGCAAGAGCTCCCTCTTGAACGCGCTTGAGCCAGGCCTGGGGCTACGCGTGGGCGAGGTATGCGAGAAATACGCCCGCGGCAGGCATACGACCGTGGCCGCCATACTCGTGCAGCTCGAGGATGGGCTTACCCGCGTCATAGACACCCCCGGCTTCAGGCGCTTAGCCGTGCGCGGCATAGACCCGGTAAGCCTTGGCGCCTGCTTCCCCGACATACGGGCCGTGCAGGGGCGCTGCACCTTAGGCGCGCGCTGCAGCCACGTGGACGAGCCGGGCTGCGCCGTGCGCGCGGCCGCGGAGTCGGGCGCCATACACGAGGACCGTTACGAGAGCTACCTGCGCATATTCGAGGAGCTGCAGGACACGAAGAGCTATGCCAAGCAATCGGGCCGCCCTCGGCGCGACCCTAAGGACGAAGAGATAGACGACTATGAATGAGCATGCCCTAAATTTATTGGATTTTCCGCGCATACGCGAGAGCGTTGCCGGCTACGCCCTCTGCGACGAAGGCGCCGCTGAGCTGCGCTCTTCCCTGCCCCTAAGCGATCCTTTGGCTCTGGCCGAACTCAAGGGACGGGCGGAGGCGCTCAGGCGCCTCTTCCGCGACGCCAAGAACCTGCCCCAGTCCTCCTTCGCCCCCATACACGACGCCATACGGGTAATAGCCAAGCAGGGGGGCTGCCTGGCCATAGAGGAGCTCTGGGCCCTGGGCATGTGGGCGGACGCCTACGGCTCGCTGCGGCGCTGGATGGCGGAGACCGAGCACAAGGCCTTAAAGGACGAAGTGCTCGCGGCTCCCGACTTAGCGCCCATGGCGGCCATCGCCTTCCGCATCGTGGGCAAGGACGGCCAGATCAAGGACCTGCCCGAGCTCATCGACATACGCAAGCGCATACAGCGCATAAACCAGGACATAGAGCGTACCACCTCGTCATTTTTCCAGGACGAGGCCATGCGGGGCTACCTGCAGAGCGACCTGCCCACCCAGCGCGACGGGCGCACCGTGCTGGCCGTGCGCTCGGGAGCCAAGTCCAAGGTGCGGGGCATAGTGCACGAGGTGTCCAGCACGGGCCAGACCGTGTTCGTGGAGCCCGAGGCCCTGGTACAGAAGAACAACGAGCTCGTGGAGGAAGAAGCCCGCTATTTGCGCGAGCTTACGCGCATACTGCGCGAGGCCACCGCCAAGCTCTTCAATCACCATGAAGCGCTCGTGGAGGCGCGACGGCGCTGCGCCGGCTTCGACGCGCTCTACGCGCGGGCGCGCTACTCGCACATGAACGACGGGGTATTCGCCGAGGAGCGGAAGGCGGGCATAGACCTCATCAAGGCGCGGCACCCCATACTCGGCCCCCAAGCCGTGCCCATAGACCTGCGCATGCCCGAGGACGCCCGCGTGCTCATCGTCACGGGGCCCAATACCGGCGGCAAGACCGTGTCGCTCAAGACCGCCGGGCTCTTCGCGCTCATGAACCAGCTCGGCCTGGCCCTGCCGGCCGCCTATGGCACGGCGATGCAGGTATTCGACGGCGTGTGGGCGGACATAGGCGACGAGCAGAGCATGGACCAGAGCCTGTCCACCTTCTCAGGCCATATGCGCTCGGTATCGGCCATAGTGGAAGGGGCCACGGAGCGCAGCCTGGTGCTCTTGGACGAGCTGGGCTCGGGCACGGACCCCGAGGAGGGCTGCGCCATAGCCATGGCCCTGCTCGACCACTTCATAGCGAGGGGCGCGCTCACCCTCGTCACCACGCACCACGGCATACTCAAGAACTTCGGCTATACCAAGGAAGCGGTGCTCAACGCCAGCGTGGACTTCGACAAGGATACCCTCTCGCCCACCTACCGCATCGTCATGGGCGTGCCTGGCGAGAGCCGCGCCCTGGACATCGCGGGCAAGAACGGCCTCCCGGCGCGGCTGGTGGACGGCGCCAGGGCCTACCTCAAGGACGAGCGCAGCGACATTTCGTCCCTCATACGCGGGCTTTCGGCCAAGCACCGCGAGCTTGAGCTTATGAAGGACGAGGAGAAGAAGCGCCTGCGCGATGCCATGGAGGATCAGCGCAAGGCCGACCTCAAGGAGCTTAAGCTTAAGCAGCGCGAGGCCGAGCTGCGCTCGCAGGGCGTTTCCGAGCTCAAGAGTCTCCTGCAGGAAAGCCGCAAGACCCTGGAGAACCTGGTGCGCCAGCTGCGAGAGGGCGAGCTTAGCCGGGAAAAGACCCAGGAAGTGAAGGATTTCTTAGCCGCGCTCGAAGAGAAGGTGGCCGGCTCGGACCGCGAGCTTAAGCTGCAGCTGCGCGAGCTTAAGACCGGCGGCAGGCCTCCCGCCGCGATAGAGGAAGGCTGCGCCGTGCTCGTGCTGCCCGGCAGGCGGCGAGGCAAGGTGCTCAGGCAGGCGAAAAAAGGCAGCTGGGTGGTGGAGACCGATTCCCTGCGGCTGACGGTGGACGAGGCCGACCTGGAACCCACTTTCGAGCTGGCCGCGCAGGCCCCGGTAATAAGCCTTGAATCCTCGGGAGAGCGGAGAGAGCGCGCGGTGCTGGAACTGGACCTGCGGGGCTATAGGCTCGCGGAGGCCGTTCAAGCCCTCGAGCGCCAGCTTGACGCCGCCGTGCTGGGCAATCTGCACGGCTTCTCCATCATACACGGCACGGGCGAGGGCGTACTGCAGCAAGGCGTTCGCGAGACCCTGTCCCGCTACCCCGGCGTCGCCGCCTTTCAGTACGCCAGGCCCGAGGACGGCGGCCACGGCAAGACCGTGGTTACCCTAGGCTAGGTCGTCCCACTCCACGCCTTCCCCGCCGGGTATGTCGCGGGCGGCGCGGCGGCCAAGGGCCAGGGCCATGAAAGCGGGCGCTAAGCCGGGCCTGAGCACTTTCTCGGTGCGGAGCAGGGCCAGCGTATCCTTCGTAAAGACTTCTCCGGCCTTGATGGCCCTCAGGGCGTGCAGCGAGCGGTTCGTGCGCCCGTAATTAGCTTCTTCGCTCGGGGCCAGGCGCTTTACGCCGCTGCCCAGCACTGCCCGTACGCGCTGTTCCCCGAATTCCATCGACAGCTCCTTGAGCGCCGGGCCAGAGTCCATGGCGGCGACCGCGCGTACGGCCCGGCACATGCGGGCGAAGGCGGCGGGCTCGAGGGCTATGGGGTCGTCCAGGCCTGGGTCGCCGCGCGATAGGCAGAAATGCTTCTCTATGACGCAGGCTCCGGCGGCGACGGCCAGGGCGGGCACCAGCACGGGGTCCATGCTATGGTCCGATACGCCCACGGCAAGGCCGAAGAGGGTAGCCAAGGGCTTAAGCACGCTGAGCCCATAGTCCTCCTCGGGCGCCGGGTAGGCCGTTACGCAGTGGAGCAGGGCCAAAGCGTCAGAGCCGCTGCCATAACGCCCAGGGTAGCCGCGCCTAAAAGCAAGGATGGCCGCCTCTATGTCGGCCAGGGTCGATACGCCGCTCGACAGCAGGGTGGGCAGGCCGTAGCCGGCCAGTTCCGCGAGCAAAGGCAGGTGATTGAGCTCGGGGCTGGCCAGTTTCATGGCGCTTACGCCGAGCGCGCGCAATTCCCGCGCGCTTCTTAAGCCGAAGGGCGTGCACAGGAAGATCGCGCCATGCTTTTCCACCTCCGCCTTTAACGAAGCCAGGAAATCAGGACTGGTCTCGAGCTCCTGGAAGCGCTTGTAAAGGGATACAGGCCCTCCCGGCAGAGGCACGAGACCGGTATTGGGATGGATGATCTCGTCGGCATAGACGTGCTGGAATTTCACGCAGTCCGCCCCTGCCTCCGCCGCGGCATGGATAAGCTCGCCGGCTTTTGCCGCGCTGCCGCCGTGTCCGGTGCCCAATTCCGCGACTATAAGCGGCCTATTGCCGCCAAAGCGTTCCTTGCCTACGCTAAAACCGTACTCCACCATGATACTGGCCTCGATTTCTTCTAGGTGTATGCTATAGTCATGCATGGCCGTTCCTGCCCGTCTTAAAAGACTCGACAATCGAACGGCTATACGCTAGTATTATCGGCAACGTATCCTATCGAGGAGAAGCGCTATGAAGCAGCTGTTTTGCGATATTTGCAAGAAGGAAGTCGTCGAGCCCGTGCCGGGAAGGACCTTCTTCCATATTCGCGAGTTCGACCTGTGCGAGCCCTGCAGGGACGACCTCGATGCCGCCGTCAAGATGACGGTACGCACTAAGAAGCCTTTTGATTTCGCTTGGTACGAAAAGCTCAGGTATGACCTGCTCCAGGCCGGCGCGAAGTCGAACAGGATTCCCGTAAGCAAGCAACCCCGCTAAAGCCAATGAGAAGGCGCCGCGGCTTAGCCCTAGGCGCCTTTTCATTTATGTCGGTATGCTGTCCTTTTTCGCAGGCCTTCCCGTTTCTTCCATATCGTTGACAGATAAACGCGCCTCGTGCTATGGTCAGTTGTCTAAAATTCACGAACGGCGGCATGAGCCGGGCATGGTTCCATCGCGAGATTCCCCCTGGAGTCGCCTTTGAAAGCCCATGCCAGCATAGCAGCGGGCTGCCAGCCGATCGACCCCGTATACACCGCACCGTAAGGAGTCAATATGTCAGGGCACAGTAAATGGGCAACCATTAAGCACAAGAAGGGCGCCGCCGACGCTAAGCGCGGCCAGATCTTCACCAAGCTCATCAAGGAAATTTCCATAGCCGCGCGCATGGGCGGCGGCGATTCCGATTCCAATGCTCGCCT
>JBFZES010000330.1:0-3403 GCA_041306725.1 Spirochaetaceae bacterium
AACGACCTGGTCGTGGCCATAGAGGCGGACGGCGATGCAAGCCTCGAGGCCGCCACGAAGGAAGCCTTTGACGCCCTTACCCGTAAAAAGAAGGCAGCCGCCGGCGTCGGCCTGGCCAAGACGGGCTCCATGGCCGCCGCCCTCAAGCTCGACGAAGAGGCCAACGTGGCCATCATATCGGTACCCGGAGCCTACGCGGCCCGGGAGGCCCGCAAGGCCCTTGAGGCCGGGCTCCACGTCATGCTCTTTTCCGATAACGTAAGCCTTGAGGATGAGATAGCCCTTAAAAAGCTCGCCTTGGCAAAAGGCCAGCTCATGATGGGTCCCGATTGCGGCACCGCTATAATCAACGGCAAGCCGCTCTGCTTTGCCAACGTGGTACGCCGCGGCAGCGTGGGTATCGTGGCCGCGTCGGGAACCGGCCTCCAGGAAGTGAGCTGCCTGATTGACCGCTACGGCGCCGGCGTAAGCCAGGCTATAGGCACCGGAGGCCGCGACCTTAAGAACGCGGCCGTGGGAGGCATGACCAGCCTGCTGGCCATCAAGGCTTTGAGCGCCGACCCCGCCACCGCGGTACTGGCCGTTATAGCCAAACCGCCCGCGCCAGAGGTGGCCGCCAAGGTGATACAGGCGCTCAAGGACAGCGGCAAGCCCTCGGTGGCCCATTTCCTCGGCATGGCGCCGCGGGCGGATGAAGGCAAGGTAGCCTTCGCCCAGGACCTTGAAGAGGCGGCCCTCATAGCCGCCCGCTTTGCCGAGGGCGACCCTAGCCCCGCCTCGGCCCGCACGAACATACTGGACGATTCAGGCAACGACCACTATAACAGGCCGCGCCCCCAGGCCATACAGGACCTGGCCCATGCCGAGTCGGCTTCCATGGCCCCGGCGCAGCGCTACCTCCGCGGCCTGTATACCGGCGGCACGCTGGCCGACGAATCGCTCTTCCTGGCGCACCGCGCGCTCGGCGGCGTGTACTCCAACAACCACACCGACGGCGCCTGGCTCATGGCGGACCCCACCGTATCAGTAGGCCACGCCATCGTGGACCTGGGCGACGACGTATTCACCGCGGGCAAGCCGCATCCCATGATTGATCCCGCCGCGCGGGCCGAGCGCATAGCCCAGGAGGGCCGCGACCCCGCCTGCGCCGTCATCCTTATGGACCTGGTCATAGGCTACGGCTCGCACCCCGATCCCGCGGGCGCCTGCGTACAGGCCATACGGGAGGCGCGCGCCGCCGCAGAGGCGCGCGGGGGCTACCTGCCCGTCATAGCGTCGGTAACCGGCACGGCCGCCGACCCGCAGGGCTACGCCGGCCAGGTGGCCAAGCTCGAAGCCGAAGGCGTCATCGTCATGCCGTCGAATTACCGCGCCGCCCTCCTGGCCATGGAAATCATCAAGCACCGAAGCGGAGGAAGCCGATGAACGCCGACAAACTGCTCAAACTCTTTTCAGGCGAGCTCCGGGCGATAAACGAGGGCCTTGAATCCTTTGCCGAGAACCTTATCCAGGAAGGCGGCAAGGCCATACACGTAGAGTGGCGGCCTCCCGCGGGAGGCAACGTCAAGGCCATAGCCGCCCTGGACGCCCTCGCCGCGGGCTGCACAGTGGACATCGAGGCGGCCAACGCCGAGGCCGTGCGCCGCATACTGGCTTCCAAGCCCACCGTCGTGGGCATAGGCATAGCGGCCGACGTGGTGCCGGGCATGGCCAAGGACCTCATATTGCACGCCGGCCCGCCGGTTTCCTGGGAAAAGATGTGCGGACCGCTGCGCGGCGCCGTCATAGGCGGCATACTCTACGAAGGGCTAGCGGCCAGCCCCGCGGAGGCGGAGGCCCTGGCGGCTTCGGGCAAGATACGCTTTGACCCCTGCCACCACCACGACGCCGTAGGCCCCATGGCCGGCGTCATGACCTCCAGCATGCCCGTATGGATAGTGGAGAACAAAGCCTTCGGCAACCGCGCCTACTGTACCCTGAACGAGGGCCTGGGCAAGGTGCTGCGCTACGGCGCCTATTCCGATGAGGTTATCGAGCGCCTGCGCTGGATGGCCTCCGAACTGGCCCCCATACTCTCGGAGGCCCTGGCCCTGCGCGGCGAGCTGGACATGAAAACCATAATCGCCCAGGTACTGCAGATGGGCGACGAGGGGCACAACCGCAACCGCGCGGGCACATCCATAGTCATACGCGAGCTCGCGCCCCATATCGTGCTGCTCGACCGGCCCAAGGCGCAGCTATCCAAGGCCCTGGCCTTCCTGAACGCCAACGACCACTTCTTCCTTAACCTTACTATGCCGAGCGCCAAATGCACCGTGGACGCGGCGGCGGGCATAGAGGGCAGCTGCATCATCACCACCATGGCCCGCAACGGCACCGAATTCGGCATACGCCTATCCGGCCTGCCCGGCCGCTGGTTCACCGGCCCCTCGGGCGTGGTGGACGGCCTCTACCTGCCGGGCTTCGGCCCCAAGGACGCCGCGCGCGATATAGGCGACTCGGTCATCACCGAGACCTCGGGCATAGGCGGCTTCGCCATGGCGGCAGCGCCGGCCATAGTCAAGTTCGTGGGAGGCTCTCCCAAGGACGCCATAGACGTTACCCTGCGCATGTACGAAATAACGGCCGCCGAAAACGACGCCTACCAGATACCGGCGCTGGATTTCCGCGGCACGCCCACGGCCATAGACGTACGCAAGGTCGTGGAGACCGGCATACTGCCCGCCATCAATACCGGCATAGCCCATAAGGAGCCCGGCATAGGCATGGTAGGCGCCGGCCTCGTCAAACCCCCAGAGAACGCATTCCGAGATGCATTAGTCGCCTTCGCCGAGAAGTACGCACAATGACGCTGATAGTAATTAGGAGGTTTTTATGAAGATGATCGACCTTACCATCCCCCTGGGGATAGGCACTCCGCCCTGGCCCACCTACGAGCCCCTCGAGGTGAAGTATTTCAAGCGCCTCGCGCCTAACGGCGCCAACGGCCAGATCGTTACCCATTCCAACCACATAGGCACGCACCTTGACGGCGAGATCCACTTCTACACGCCGGGCAAGGATATAGCCAGCCTGGATATGGATTTCCTCGTGCACGAAGGCGCTATCGTGGACCTGTCCGACATAGCCGGCGACTACGACGTGTATACTTCCAAGATGGTGGAGGATCGCGTCGAGGTAAAAGAAGGCGATATCCTTATCATCCATACGGGCTTCCACCACTACGGCTGGGACCAGCCTACGGGCGACGAGATACGCTATATGATCAAGCACCCCGGCCCGGACCGCGAATTCTCCGTATGGGCCAAGAAGAAGAAGCTGCGCTGGATAGGCGTGGACTGCGGCAGCGCCGACCACCCCATGAACACCAAGATACGCGATTGGATGCCCAAGCAGGCGGCCG
>JBFZES010000331.1:0-5406 GCA_041306725.1 Spirochaetaceae bacterium
GAAGCCGCCCCCCCGGAAGAAGGCGACGATTCGCCGCTCGCCTTCGCGCCGCCTGTCCAAGGGTTCGGCCCGCCCGCGACGAAGCAGGAGCCCAGCAGGCTCGCCGACAGGGCCGCCAGGCAGGCGAGGCGCAAGGCGCTCTTGGTCCGGCTGGGGAGTCGCATTCCGTGCCTTATTCCACCGTCACGCTTTTAGCCAGGTTGCGCGGCTGATCCACGTCGCGGCCAAGCTCAAGCGCGCAGAAGTACGCGAAGAGCTGCAAGGCTATGATCATGGTAAAGGGCTGCATGCGGCTGTCGCTCTTGGGTACCGGTATGTAGTCATCGGCTATCGAGGCGACGAGGGCGTCGCCTTCTTCCGCCAGGGCAATGACCGGGCCTCCGCGCGCCTTTATTTCCTTCATGTTGCTGATAGTCTTCTCTCGCAGCTGGTCGTTGGGCACGAGAAATACGCTGGGCGTATCGGGGCTCACGAGCGCTATGGGGCCGTGCTTGATTTCGCCCGAAGCGTAGCCCTCGGCGTGTATATACGATATTTCCTTGAGCTTAAGCGCGCCTTCCAAGGCTATGGGGTAGAGGAGGCCTCGGCCTAGGAAGAGGAAATCCTCGGCTTTGCAGTATTTCTTTGCCAGAGCCTGGACGGCGTCGCGCTGCAGGAGCGCTTTCTTGACGAGTTGCGGCACGTCCTTGAGCTGCTCTAGGAAGCGCTGCCCCTCGTAGTGCGACATGTCGTGCATACGCGCGAAGCTGAGGGTAAGGAGATAGAACGCGGCAAGCTGGCTCGTGAAGGCCTTGGTGGAGGCCACCGCTATTTCCGGCCCGGAATGCACGTACACGCCGCCCTGGCTTTCGCGGGCTATGGTGGAGCCTACTACGTTGCATATGCCGAGCACCGTGCCGCCGCGCCTCTGTATCTCGCGCATGGCATAGAGCGTATCGGCGGTCTCGCCCGACTGCGATACCGCGAAGTAGAGGCTATTGGGCTCGACCACGGGATTGCGGTAACGCAGTTCGCTGGCAAGCTCGGCCTGCGCCGGAAGGCGGGCCACCGCTTCCATAAGCTGGCAGCCCACGAGGCCCGCGTGCCAGCTGGTGCCCGCCGCTATGACGCGCACGCGCTCGATCGCGTGCAGTTCCTTCTTGCTTAAATCGAGGCCGCCCAGCTTAGCGCAGCCGTATTCGGCGTCCATGCGCCCCGATAGAGCGCGCGCTATCGACTCAGGCTGCTCGAACATTTCCTTCTCCATATAGCAGGAGAAGCCTTCCTTCTCTATGGCCTCGAGTTCCCAGGCAACATGGTCCACCTTAGGGTCCACGGGGCGGTCGTCGCCGTCGCTTACCCTGAATTCATGGGGCAGGAGGCTGACCACCGCGCCATCGGTTATGTACACGCCTTTCTTCGTATGGGAAAGCATGGCGGTTACGTCGCTGGCAAGGAACATTTCGCCCTCCCCGACGCCCAGCACGAGGGGGCTGCCGTTCCGCGCGCCTACGATGCGCCCAGGCTCGTCCGCGTGCAGGCATGCTATGCCATAGGTGCCTTTAAGGTGCTTGAGGCAGGACTTGAGCGCGGACTCTAAGTCGCCGTCGTAATGGTAGGCAATAAGATGGGCTATGACCTCGCTGTCGGTATCGCTTTTGAAGACGGCGCCTTCCTTCTCCAGCATTTCTTTGAGGGCCATATAGTTTTCTATGATGCCATTGTGGACGATGGCGATTTTACCCGAAGCGTCGCAGTGAGGGTGGGCGTTCTGGTCGTTTACGCTGCCATGGGTAGCCCAGCGGGTATGGCCTATGCCGCAGTGCCCTTGCAGGTCTTTGGGCACGGCTTGGCGCAGTTCGGCTATCTTGCCCTTCTTTTTGATCACGGTCACGGGATCGCCGCCGTGAGAGGGGTAGGCCGCGTCGCGCTGCAGCGCGATGCCCGCCGAATCGTAGCCCCGGTATTCGAGGCGCTTTAGGCCGTCCACGAGTATACGGGACGCCTGGCGAGGGCCGGTATAGCCCACAATTCCGCACATATAATATCCTTTCCGTCCGCGATCCTGCCGCATGGTAATGCCGGATGGCGGCTCTGCCGCTGCGGCGCTTGATGCGCCGGCGCGGTATGACCAGGGTAGCTTCGGCGGCCCTATGCGTCAAGCTCCTTGTTCGCCATACTAGCCTATCATGCGGAACGGCAAAAACACGACGGAAGCCTTTGTACGCCATTACCTGGCGAGTACCGGGAGCACCATGGACGACGCGCGGCGCCTGTCCGCCACCCACCCCTCTGGCGTGGTAAGGGCGGATTACCAGAGCGGCGGGCGGGGAAGGCTTGCGGGCCGGAAGTGGTCGAGCGAACCGGGGCAAGGCCTGTGCTGTACCGTCTGGATGCCTTATGATAGCTACGCTGGCCGCGCGGGCCAAGGAAACGCGCCGCCGCCCCTGGCTGCGGGATTGGCCCTGCGCCGCGCCTTGCTCCATTGGGCCGAGCGCGAGGGTAGGCGTTTCCCCTCGGGCATAAGCCTTAAATGGCCGAACGATCTCCTGTGCGGCAACAAGAAACTTGGGGGCATACTCTGCGAAGGAGCCGGCGCGAGCCTGTTCATGGGATTCGGCGTCAACCTTTCCCAGCGATCTTTTAGCGAGGGCTACGCGACGACGCCGAGTTCCGTCTTCCTTGAATGCGGGGCCGCTCCCGACGGCGACGCCCTCGTGGGGCTCTTGCTCGAGGAGCTCGAGCGGCAGGGCGCGGGCTTGCCGCCCTGGCAGGATGAGATCGATGGGGCCTTAGCATGGAAAGGCGGCATCGTCAGCTTTAGCCCCGGGCTCGGCGACGCCGCGCCTATTCAAGGCATACTGCGCGGCTTGGACGCCACGGGCGCCCTGGTACTCCTGGTTGATGGCCAAGAATTAGCCTATGTATCGGGAGAGCTAAGGCTTGGCTCTTATTGACGAGTGGGCTTTGGCATAGTAAGGTTGTTTCGTATGCCCAAGAATGAGCTTCCCGAAGACCCGGCGGACGGCATCGCCGGCTTCTTCCAAAAAATACTCGGCATTTTCGGCATGGCCGATCCGGAAATGGATAAAAAACGCCTCGTCCGCCAGATCGGCAAGGATCTAGGGCATACGCGGTACCGCTTCTATAAGCCTAAGACCGGCGAGGCGCTGCCGGGCCTCGCCCGCTTTTTCTATGAATGCTACAAGGTAATCGCCCCGGCACAGGTCCTGCTGACCAACGCGGCGCAGAGCGGCGTGCTTAAGTCCTTCGTCATCGAGACTTTCCTTGGCAAGGAACAGCGCGCCTTATCGGAACGCCTTTCCGACGAGTTTATCAAGGAAAAAGCCAAGACCGTATCGCTCCGCGACCTGCAGGAGAGCGTGAAGCAGGATATGCTGAATTTCTTCGCGGCCTTTGACGCCGAGAAGACCATGCAGATAGACAACGCCTATTCCACGCTCCTTTCCTTCATCAATTTCATGAACTTCGACTTCTTTTTCCTGCTTAAGAAATTCGACTCTAACGTGGCGGAGCGCAATTTCAGTTACGCGCCGAAATTCGACTCGATTTCGGGAGACTATGTAGCCGACGACCTGCACGATTTTTTAGAGGTGTTCCTGCCCCTTAACCTGGACGCGGACTGGAAGCGCATTTTTACGGCCTTGAAGGAATACCGCAATATGGACGTCATCCAGGTGGACGCCTGGGTTAAGCTCATTCCAGCGCTCAACGACCTGCGCACGAGCGGCGTGCTGGAACAGATCGTGCGGCACGTCAAGAAAGATCCGTATATAAGCGTATCGCCCCGACTTACAGGCGAGCGCATAGTCGAGCCCTTCATAGACAAGCTTAAGAACCAGACTTCCATGCTCATACAGAAGATCGTGCAGGAGCGCAGGAATTCGAAGATCGATGAGCTTGCCAAGGCCGTATTCGGCACATCCGTAGTCTTGCGCCTCAAGAATTATACCGACAGGGCCAATACGGCCTACGCTAAAAAACTGCTCGGCGGCTATACCCAGACCCAGGCGCTCAATTACCTGAAGGCTTACCTGATCGACTATTTCAAGAAGGATATACGCGAACTCGTGGATATATTGCTCATACGCGGACAGTGGTCCACGAACATTCAGTCTCAGCAGCTGTCAGACGGCTACCACGCCCTGCTCGAAGTGTCGGAAGGCATACTACAGTTCGACGACGGGCTGGCCGACGACGGGGATATGGGCACCCGGCTGCGTAGCGCCATGATGAAATGCGACCGGGACAAGGAACAGATTAAGTACGTGCGCCAGCTTTTGAAGGACGTAAACGACAAAGCCTTGGCCTTGGTGAACAAAGCGGCGATAAACCTCATCAATGTGGGCAGGCATATTAAGAGCATGATAGACGACCTTGGCAAGCCCCACCATGAAGTGATACTGAATTGGAAAGAAGTCGAGAACGCGGCGGGCAAGCCTATGAAGGACACGCTCACCGACATATATAAAAAAATATACTATATGGTTCAGCTTTTGCAGTATTACGTCAAAGAGGATAAGGAATAGCCCCTCCGACGCTGCCGCACTGGATCTGGCGCTGCCGCCCCACATGGCCTTGCGGGCGCCCACGCAGGCTCATTCCTCTACGACGAAGTCCTTAAGCCGCGACATGAGCCGCTGTGGAACCTTGCCCCGTACCAGCACCGTGCCCTCCTCATGCTCCTCGGAAAGCACCGTAGCCTCGCGGTAGAGCAGGGACACGAGGCCGTACTGGCTTTGCGGTATGCGCATAAGCAATTCGCTGTCGCCCGCGCTTAAAGCGGCATTGATGGCCTCCTTGAGGGCGTCGAGGCCTTCGCCGGTCTTGGCGGAGCAGAACACGGCGCCCGGGTGGCGCCGGGCCAGGAATTCGAGCACGCTCTTTTCCTCGACCTTATCGACCTTATTGTAGACGATGACCGAATGCGAGGTGTCCGCGCCTATTTCGCTCAGCACCTTCCTCGTCGTTTCGTACTGCACTTCTGATTCGGCGTCGGCGGCGTCGAGCACGTGCACGAGGATGTCGGCGTCGGCCGCCTCCTCGAGCGTGGCCTTGAATGCCTCTACGAGGCCGTGGGGCAGGTTGCGCACGAAGCCCACGGTGTCGGTGAGCAGCACGACGCCGGCCTTGGTGACGAGGCGCCTCGTGGTGGGGTCTAGGGTGGCGAAAAGCTTATCCTCCGCGAATACGTCAGCGAGCGTGATCACGTTGAGTATGGAAGATTTTCCCGCGTTCGTGTAACCCACGATGGCCGCGCGCGGCATGGCTATGCGCTCGCGCCGCCTGCGCTGCACGGCCCGGTTCTTGCGTATGCCAAGGAGCTCTTCTTCCAGCAGCTGTATACGGTCGGATATTTCCCGCCTGTCTAGCTCTATCTTCTGTTCGCCCGAGCCTTTGGTGCCA
>JBFZES010000332.1:0-6306 GCA_041306725.1 Spirochaetaceae bacterium
GCGCCCTGCCGCCGTTCTTCTGCCATCGCGACTCTCCTAAGGCTGGTACTCGAGGCCGCCCTTCCAGTTCGATATGCCGCCGAAGTCGGAAAGGTTAAGGTAGCCCATGGACCTGAGGGTCTTCATGGCTATGCCCGAGCGGTTGCCCGAGCGGCAGTATACCACGATGGGTCGGTTTTTGTCGGCCTCGCTGAAACTGGACGCGAGCTGGTCATAGGGGGCCAGTATAGCGCCGGGTATGCGGCCCGCGGCATACTCTTCGGCCGTGCGCACGTCGAGGAGCACGACGGCGCTATCGGGAGCCGCGAGGAGAGCGGCTAAGCCATCGGATGACAGCCGGGCGGGCAATTGAAGCGTAGCTTGAGGGCCTTGCCCGGCGGGAGAGCCAAGGGCTGCGACGGAGGGAGCGGCAGCGGACGACTCCTCGCCGTTTGCGGGCTGCTCGGCCACGCAGGATACTAGGAACAGGCCCATGATAAGGGCCACGGTAATTGATTTCATGATTACTAATCTATTGAGGGCTATGGTAGAAAGTCAAACCGGGAGCGTCTTTGCGCGTGGCGCTTTAGGCGCTCCCGGCGGTCTCTTCGCGGATTTAGCGAGAAAGCGCGCTGCCGCGCTGCGCTAAGCCTGCTTTTTCTCTATCTTTGCCCAGCTGTCCTTGAGCGATACCGAGCGGTTGAACACGGCCCTCGATTCCGTCGTATCGGGGTCGCAGCTATAATAGCCAAGGCGCTCGAACTGGAAGAAGTCTCCCGGCCTGGCGGAGGCCAGGCTCGGCTCGCCATAGGCTCCTGCCAGGACCTTGGCCGAATCGGGGTCTATGGTCGAGAGCCAGTCCGTTCCCGGCGGCACGTCCATGGGGCGCTCCGCGGGGAAGAGCCGTTCATAGACGCGGGCCTCTATGGGCACGGCGTGCGGGGCGCTCACCCAGTGTATGGTGCCTTTTACCTTGCGGTTATCGGGCGCGTTGCCTCCCTTGGTATCGCGGTCATAGCTGCAGCGCACGGCCGTTATTTCGCCCGTAGCGGGGTCCGCGTCGTAGCCGGTACAGGTAACGATGTAGCCGTAGCGCAGGCGCACAGCATTGCCGGGGAAGAGCCGGAAGTACTTGGGCGGCGGCACGGCCTGGAAATCGTCGCGCTCTATCCAAAGCTCGCCGGTAAACGGCAGCTTTCGCGTGCCCGCGCCCTCGTCCTCGGGATTGTTGACCGCGTCCACCCATTCCACCGTTCCCGCGGGCCAGTTCTCCACGATGAGCTTCAAGGGCTTCAAGACGGCCATGACCCGATGCGCGCGCTTGTTCAGGTCCTCGCGCAGGCAATGCTCCAAGAGCTGTATGTCCACCATGCTGTCGGTCTTGGCTATGCCAATGCGCGAAAGGAAGTCCCGTATGCTTTCGGGCGTGTAGCCGCGGCGGCGGAGGCCAGCCAAGGTGGGCATGCGGGGGTCGTCCCAGCCCGACACGAGCTTCTCCTGCACGAGGCGCAAAAGCCAGCGCTTACTGAGCACGGTATGGGTAATGTTAAGCCTGGCAAACTCTATCTGGCGGCTGGGGAATACTTCGGCCTCCTGTATGAACCAGTCATACAGGGGGCGGTGTATCTCGTATTCCAAAGAGCACAGGGAATGGGTAATGCCTTCTTTGGCGTCCGACAGCGGGTGCTGGAAATCGTACATGGGGTATATGCACCAGGCGTCGCCGGTGCGGTAGTGCGGCTCGCGGCGTATGCGATACATGACCGGGTCGCGCATGACCAGGTTGGGATGCGCCATGTCTATCTTGGCCCGCAGGGTCTTCGCGCCGTCGGCGAAATCGCCCGCCTTCATGCGCGCGAAGAGATCGAGATTCTCTTCTACTGGGCGCTCGCGCCAGGGGCTGTTCTTACCCGGCGGGGTGAGGGTGATGTTATTCTTGTCGGGCACGGCCGTGCCCCGGTACTGGCGCATTTCCTCGTCGGACAGGTCGTCCACGTAGGCCTTGCCCTTTTTTATAAGCTTTATGGCCAGCTCGTAGAGGTAATCGTAATAGTCCGACGCGTAGAACTCGTTCTGTCCCCAGTCGTAGCCCAGCCAGCGTATATCGCGCTTTATGGCGTCCACGTAGGACTGGTCTTCCTTCTCGGGATTGGTATCGTCGAAGCGCAGGTTGCATACCCCGCCAAAGTCCTTGGCTACGCCGAAATCGATGGAAAAAGCCTTGGTATGGCCAATGTGCAGCCAGCCGTTGGGCTCGGGAGGAAAGCGCGTGCGCACTTCCTTGAAGCGTCCGCTAGATAGGTCGGCTTTTACCGCTTCGCGGATAAAGTCGTTGCCGGGTTCGATGGCGCCCGACTCGGGAAGGCCGGCCGCCGCGCTCGCTGTTTCGTTCATTAGGTACTCCTTACCGCGCTTCAGGGGCGCGGCAGGGTCGACTATGCTACGATAGCGGCGCCTGAGTCAAGGATTGAGCGTATACCCGCGCTTTACCAGTAATTCGACGACGTTGCCCGCGCCCACGAAGTGGGCCACGCCGGCGAAGACGAATACGCTCTTGCCCTCATCAAGGAGCTTGGCGAGCTTGTCCGCCCAGGCCGCGTTGCGCTTGCCATAGATGGAATCGTTGAACTTGCCCAATTCCGCCGAATACTCTTGGCTGCGCGCGAGGGATAGATCGATGAGCTTAGACAGCTTTTTCTTGTCGTCGGCGCGATACGCGGCATAGAGCTCATCTATCGAGTCGGGAAAGCTCTTATATTCGCGTATGGCGTCCTTGAGCACCAGGAGCTGGGTGCTCAGCTGCGGGCCGGTAAGCAGGTCAAGCTGGCTCTCCACCGACTCAAGGCCCCCTACCGCCTTGCCCAGTTCCGCGGCTACGCTGTAGAGCGCCATATCCACGCCCTTGCCCACGTCGAGGCCGGCCTTGGCCGCCGCTATGCCGTCCAGGTAGGAATAGGCTACCCAGGGCATGAAGAGGCTTAAGTTTCTCAAAGCTTCCTTGCCAAGGAAGGCCTCGAGGTACGCTAGCTCGTCAGGGCTTAAAAGCCCGTTCAGGGTGCGGCTTTTATCGAGCAGGGCGAAGGACATGCGCTCGAGTATGAGCGACTGGCTGCGGTCCAGGTCGGCGCTCGACAGCTCGCCTAGGACGATATCAGCGCGCTTCATGCTCTCCGTTACCTGGGTATGGAAGGGGAAGAGCTCGTCCGAGCCTAGGTGCAGGGTGCCCTGGAGGTAGAGCTTGCCGCCGGTAGGAGCGCTTAAGGTCCAGAACATGCGCGGAGAGCCCTGGCGCGTCGCCGCCGCGGATGATTGGCCTGGGGCGCCGCCGGACGGCGCTACGCCGCCTAAGGCAGCGCCGCTCGCGCAGGAGGCGGCTAGGAAACAGGCGGCGCCCAGTATGGCGGTACCCGCCACGCTCTTGATTACGTGGAGAACATTCTTGGATACGCTCATGACAGCGCCTCCATGGCCCGGTCTATGCGGGGCAAGGCCTTGGCCACGCCGAGCACCTTGATGCTCTCAAAGAGCGGGGGGCTTACCTTGGTGCCCGTTACCGCCACGCGCAGGGGCATAAGGAGGTCGCCGAGCTTGAAGCCCTCGGCCTCGGCCCTGGCCCTGAAGGCGGCCTCGGCTAGCTCATGGCTGTCCACGCCAACGCTCGCTAAGAGGGCTTTGCCCAGCGCTAAGGCGGCCTTGGCGCGCGCGGCGTCCAGCTTCTTGGGTATGAACTCCTCTATGGGCGGAAGGTCCGGCTCCTTGAATAAAAAGGCCAGGGCTGCCGGCGCGTCCGAGAGGTATTTAAGCCGCTCGCGCACGAGCGGCGCGGCGGCTATAAGCAAGGCCGACTCGGACGCGCTGGGCTTTTCGCCTACGAGGCCGGCCGCCGCCAGGTAAGGCGTCATGAGGCTTACGAGCTCCTCGTCGCCTTTCATGCGTATATACTGGCCGTTGAACCACTCGAGCTTGACGTAATCGAATACGGCGGGAGCCTTGTTTATATGGCTTATGCTGAAGAGCCGCGCGAGCTCCTCGAGGCTGAACAGGTCCCTGCCGTCCTCGTAGGAGCAGCCGAGCATGGCGACGTAATTGATAAGCGCCTCTTTGAGGTAGCCCTTCGTGCGGAATTCGTCCACCGCGGTGGAGCCGTGGCGCTTGCTCAGCTTGTGGCCGTCCTGGCCGAGCACCATGGGCAGGTGGCAGAGCGCGGGCGGGCTCCAGCCGAAGGCGTCGTACATGATCATATGGAGGGGGGCCGAGGGTATCCACTCCTGCGCGCGCATGACATGGGTAATGCCCATGAGGTGGTCGTCCACCACATTGGCCAGATGGTAGGTAGGAAAGCCGTCGCTCTTAAGCAGCACGGGGTCCGGGTTCACGTCGGCGTTCTTCCACTCGATGTCGCCGAGCAGAAGGTCGGTGAATTTAGTCGCGCCTTCAAGGGGTATCTTTAAGCGTACCACGTGGCTCTCTCCGGCGCTTGCCCTGCGCTTTGCCTCTGCGGGATCGATGGAGCGGCAGGTACGCGGGTAGCCGAAGCCGGCGGGCGCCTCGTCCTGGGCATCGCCCTCGCCCGGCGCCCCGCCCGAAGGCTCGGCCGCGGCGGACTTGTCGGAGCAGAAGCAATAGTAGGCCTTGCCCAGCTCTACGAGGCGCTCGGCGTGCTCTCGATACAGCTCGAAGCGCTCCGACTGTATGTATGGTTCGTACGGCCCGCCCAGGTCGGGGCCTTCGTCCCAATAGAAGCCGAGCCATTTGAAGGTGTCGTACATATTCTGCACGTACGCGTCTGAAAAGCGGCTGCGGTCGGTATCTTCGAGGCGCAGGATGAATTTTCCGCCCTGGGAACGGGCAAAGAGGTAGTTAAAGAGCGCCGTGCGGACGCTGCCTATATGCTGGAGCCCGGTAGGCGAAGGGGCGTAACGTACTCGTACTTCCACGATGGTCTCCTGACGATGGGGTCTAGGAGGGAGTATACAAGCCTGGGCGCCCCGGAATCAAGCGGAGGCGTAAGGCCGCGCATCCGGCGGCCGGCTTAGGCTTAGGCCTTTAGCTAGAGGCTCAGGCCGCCGAATACGGCGCTGAGGGCGCTTGAGGCGAGCAGGAGCGCCAAGGCAAGCCCCGCGCTTACGAGCGCGGATGCGAGCGTCCTGATCCGTATGGGGAGCTTAAAGAGCGGCGAGGCGAGGTCGAGGGCCGCCGCGCTCAAGCTGGCGCACAGGGCTAGAGCCGAGCCCAGGCCGGAGGCCAGGAGCGCCTGATTGAGCGCCGCCTCGCCGTAGGCGCGAAAGGCGGCGGCAAGGTAAAAAAAGAGCGAGAAGGCGGAAAACGCCAGCGCGCCCCAGGACAGGCGAGCGGACAGGGCCCTGAGCGACCGAGGAAGCTCGCCATTCACGCGTCGGCCTCGGGCTGCCCTTCTTCCTGCGCGCCCTTCCTTGAAGCCTTAGCTTCCGCTTTAGGCTTTGCGGCCCTGGCGGCCTTTTTTCCGCCTTTGAGCGCGGAGGCGGGCTTAGCGGACGGGGCAAGGATGGCGAGGGCTTCGGCTACCGTAGAGGCAAAGCTGAAAAGCGTATCCTTGCTCAGCTCAGGGGGCACATCGTCAAGGTCCTTACGATTAGCCTCCGGCAAGAGAATTTTATACACCTTGTTGCGGTGGGCGGCTAATACCTTTTCCTTAACCCCGCCTATGGCGAGGAGCCGGCCGGTAAGCGTTATCTCCCCGGTCATGGCCCAGCCCGGCTCCAGGGGCTGAACCCTGATGGCCGACAGTATGGCCGCGGTAAGGGTAATGCCGGCGGAGGGTCCGTCCTTAGGTATGGCGCCCTCAGGCACGTGCACGTGCAGGGTCTTACCCGAGAAATCCTTGGCGTTCAGGCCGAATTGCGCGCCTTGGGAACGGAGGAAGGTAAGGGCGGCGCGGGCGCTCTCTTTCATGACATCGCCAAGGTTGCCCGTCAGTATGAGCTCGCCCTCCCCTTCGAAGAGCGCGGCCTCCACCGGCAGGACCGTGCCGCCGAGCTCGGTCCAGGCGAGCCCGCAGGCAAGGCCAGGCCCCGGCTCCTTGAACACAAGGTCAAGTTCGTGCCGGTGCTTGCCTAGAAGCTTGCGTATGGAATCGGCCTTAAGCACGCGCTTAAAGCCGGACACGCCCTTTACCGGCCCCTCGGTAGCGCCTTCGGGCAGGTCGGCGCAGCCGTCCTCGACGGCCGCCTCGGCGGTCTTGCGTATGACCCTGGCTATCTCGCGCTCAAGCGAACGCACGCCGGATTCCATCGTGTAATGCCGTATAAGCTCGAGCACGGCCTCGTCGCGAAGGGCGACGCCGGAACC
>JBFZES010000333.1:0-7633 GCA_041306725.1 Spirochaetaceae bacterium
TAGTCGGAATAATCGGCCGCCCAAAGAAAGGATATGCCTACGGCGTTCTCGTCCACGGCGAGACTGGCGATACCGCTTAAAACGGGCAGGCTGGCAGCGACGCCCGGCGTCTCGTCGATCCGAGCCTTTACCGAAGCGAAATCAGGGATGAGCGGGATGCCGCCTTCGATAATAGGGCCGGGCATCAATGAAAAACCGCCCTTGCCCTCGCCATGAAGAACCAGGTCGCCGGTATAATTGGCGCTGAAACTCCGGTGCATGCCGGCATCTATGCTTTCCAGGAGGGAATTGCCCGCCACCAGGAGGAAGGCGCCTAGCGCTATCAACAAGCCCACAATGAGCGTCTTGGCTTTGTGTTCCCACAGATTGCGGAAGGCTATTTTCAGGATAATCATGAATTTCTTCCCCGCTGAAGGCCGCGGGCGGATTCTGGCATGGCCTCGCCCTTCGCGCCGGGAACAGACTGGCGGAAGTTCTCGGTTATCATACCGTCTTTAAGCCGAATGACATGGTCGGCAAGCGCGACGATCTTGGCGTCATGGGTGCTGAATATGAAGGTGGTGCCGTACTCGCGATTCATCTTCTGCATCAATGAAAGAATCGCCTCGCCGGTTGCCGAGTCCAGGTTGGCCGTCGGCTCATCGGCCATGACCACTTCCGGCCGGGTGACTAAAGCGCGGGCTATGGCTACCCGCTGGCGCTGCCCGCCGGATAATTCGTTAGCCTTATGGGTGGCCCAGCGCTCCAGGCCTACTTCCCCCATCAGGTGCTCGACCCATTCCCGGCGCTCATTTCCCTTGATGGCGGCCTTGCCCAGCATCAAGGGAAACTCGATGTTTTCATAGACATTGAGCACCGGGATCAGGTTGAACGACTGGAAAATGAATCCGAGCACCTTATGACGCAGTTCGGTTATTTTTTCATCCGAGAGCATGGAAGTTTCGACGCCGTTGATCGTTACCGTGCCGGAACTAGGCACATCGATGCACCCGATCATGTTCAAAATGGTCGATTTGCCCGAACCCGAAGGCCCGGCGATTGATACGAAATCGCCCTTCTGGATATCGAGGCTTACGCCATTGACGGCTTTCACCTCAGTTTTACCCAAGGGATAGATCTTGTGGACATTGTCTAGCTGAATGATGGGCATGGATAGCTCCTCCGTATGCCAATGAAAATACCCGCGCCGGCCGATCCATGCCATAAACAGGGGCTGAAAAAACGATAACAAACTGTTATGAGCGAGACTCATGAAACGGCTGTTACTCTTCAGGGGGCAATTGCTTTACGACCCCGGAGGTATTTGAATGCTTGCAAGAAAATGGAAAAGTATCTTTGCCGGCTTATTGGCCGCCGTCATGGTTCGACAGTCTTGAGCGGACTGGCCAGGAGGTGCTGAAGGGGCTACGGCACCTCAATCCCATGCCACGGGATGTAGCCTGAACGCGCAGCAACAAGGTTCGAGGAACTAGTTTACGATTATTCCCGAGGCGGAACCTGAAAAGGCAATGTTTCATGGCTGTGTCGAGGGAAGCACCTAGCCTTCGCGATTCGGCGGAGCTAATCCCCTTTAAGGCAGCCGGTACCGGCCTGATGGCGCTCGTGTTGCCGACGTTTCGTTTCTGGCAAGGATTGTATGGCAAAGCATAAGCTGTATGATTTTTCAGGTTTAGCCAAAAATGGAGAACCGTGGCCGCTAGGCGTAGCGGGCTTCGCCTATGGCTTCCTTAGCCTGCTGCATGAGCGCATAGGCCTTGGCCGCCACGCGCAGGTCGGCCGCGGAAGGATCGCCGGGCGCCTGCGCGGCGTTTAAAATAATCCGCGCCTTGCGGAGGGTAGCCTCGGGGTCGCCTGGAACCTCAGCCATATCCACTTTTATGCTGCCGCCTATGGCCAGCTTTTGCCCGTCCGGGGCGCTGGCCGTGGCGAAGAGGGCGGGGGACGCGGCGTAGGGCCCTAAGGCGGATAGATGCGTGGCCTCGTGAGCGCGTACCGCTCTGTCCCTGGCTAAGGCCTCGTCGCTGGTTTTCCAGCGGGCTTGGGCTGGAAGGCCGCTCTGCGCCTTCGCCTCAATCGCGGCGCGGTCCTTCGGCTGTTCTCCGGCGGCCACGCGCACCACGAGCACGTTTTCGCGGCCGCTCGTCGCGCTGGATACTGTGGGGAGTCCCTGTATGTGCCCATTATAGTCGAATACGATACGCATGGCTCTTTAGCCAGTATAACGCGCACAGGGCGAGAGCGCCACTCCTAAACTAGTTCCACGAAGCTTGTGTCCGCGCTCGGCAGGGCGGGGCTAGCGCGGCGATTCGCAGGGGTTCGATATGGACAAGAGGCTAAAGCCCAGCTTCTCGGCGATGGGCCGGCTCATGGGGCTGGCATCGATGGTAAGGTAGCGGTAGCCCCGTCCTATGGCTTCCTTTGCGCGGGCGGCCAGGATGGCGGTATAGAGGCCCCGCTTGCGGAAGGGCTCTAGGGTAGCGCCGCCCCATACGCTGGCGAAGGGCGAGCCTTCGGGAAAGTCTATGCGGGCGGCGCAGGCCGGCTCTCCGTCCGCGTAAGCCAGCCAGGCGCTCATACGGCTTGGGCTTTCACGCAGGGTCTTGAGTATGGACTCTATCCAATCGTCGGGCTGATCCTCCCATGCCGCCTTGCTTGCCAGGGCAAAGTCACGGCGGCCCTCTTCGTCGACTACTTTGCGTACGTCCTCTGCGCGTTCCCTGGCCAGGTCTGGCGGCAGGGCGGCAAGATCCAGGGCCATGATGGCCTCATCATCCCCGATGGAGAAGCCATGGGCGGCAAGCCGCGCCTTGAGGTCCGCCGGTCCGTCATGGGAATAGAGCTTCCACTCGAACGCCCGCCCCAGGCGCGCAAAGTGCTCAAGCTCTCCAGCTATGGCCGCATCGGCGTTAAATTCGTTAAGGCTGCTATAGATGACGGTGCAGGGCTCGCCTTCATCCAGCGCTAGCATGCGGACCACCGTTTCGGTTTCTTCACGGCGGAAGCGGGGATAGTTCGCGCCGCGCCGCTCATAGCGATCGTAGAGTACCCTTAATTCCTGTCTGTCCACCGCGGCCGCCTTTCATACGCTCTGTCGCCTGAGTGTGCGCGATGGAGGGATTGGCGGTCAACGGGAATAGATGTATCCACGAAAGATTTCCCCGCGCCAAGTTTGGCCGCTTGAGGCGGCGAAAATTGACAAAGCGCCAGGCTATGGCGATACTTCTGTCATGAGTCGTTCAGGCTAGCCATGGATATGCGCGAAATATATAAAAAGGCGATTGAGCATTCCGCCTTCGGCTACGCGTATTACCGCATCGAACTCGATAAGGCCGGCAAGCCCGAGGATTATGTATATCTTGACGTCAACGCCGCCTTTGAGCAGCTTACGGGCTTTACCCGTTCCCATGTCGCGGGCAAACGGGTGAGCCAGCTACTGCCCCATATATATAATGACGATTTTGACTGGATAGGCGTATACGGCGCCGTAGCCTTGGGCGGCGAGGAACGCGAATTCGAGCGCTTCATACCGGCTCGCGGCCGCTGGTATCGTATCCATGTATTCTCACCCGAGCGGCTCTACTTTATTACCATCTTCCAGGATATTACGGCGCAAAAGGCGGCGGAAGAGAGCCTCCTTGAGCAAGCTATAGCCCTCTCGGAGCGGGTTAAAGAAATGAGGCTTCTCGTCCGCTTCTCGAACTTGGCTCAGGAAGACGGCATAAGCATCGCTGGGCTCTTAACGCGCACCGCGGCGTTTATTCCCGAAGGCTTCCAGCGGCCCTCCCGCACCGTCGCCCATATACGCTTAAGGGGGCAGGACTATGGGCCTGATACGCTAGCGCCCGGCTTAAGCGCCATTGGCCTCGAGAGAGCCGAGGACTCCCCAGCCGTAACCCTGCGTGAGGAGATACGGGTGTTCGGCGAGCCCTGCGGCCTTATAACAGTAAATCTATGCGCATGGATGCCCTCAGAAGGAGAGCTTGCCTTTCTGCCTGAGGAAGAGAGCCTCTTGGCGATGCTTTCCATGAATATCGCGCGCTTCGTGGAGAAGGCAGAGACCGAGGCCGAGCGCAGGAGCGGCGAAGCCAGATTCCGCCGCTATGTGGATGACGCGCCCGACGGTATCTTCGTCGTGGACGAGTATGGGCGCTACCGCGAGGTGAATCCCGCCGCCTGCGCCATGCTAGGCTATAATCACGATGAGCTGCTAAGCCTCTCCATACCGCAAATACTTGCGCCTGACTATGTCGAAGCGGGGCTTAAGGCCTTCGCCGCGCTCAAGGAACATGGCAAGGATAGCCGCGAACTGGAGTTCATGGCCAAGGACGGCCGCATCATATCCGTGTCCCTTTCCTCGGTGACGCTGGCCGATGGCCGCTATATGAGTTTCTGTAAGGATATCTCGAACCAGAAGCGCGCGGAGGAGAAACGGGAGCTTTTCTATCGCGCCATCAACGCGCTGGACCAAGCCGTGGTGATTACCGACGCCGATGGGCGTATCATCGAGCTTAACTGGGCCTTCGCCAAGCTCTATGGCTATGGGCTTGACGAAGCGGCGGGCCAGACGCCACGGGTGCTGAATCCAGGCAAAGACGTATACCGCAATATGGGTTATACGGACGAGGAATACGCCGCCCTCTTCGAGGGGATGTGGAAGGCGGTCAAGGACCCCACGCGCGGAACCTGGGAAGGGGTGGTCATCAATAGGCGCAAGGACGGCGCCCTCGTTTGGGCCAATCTGCATTTAAACGCGGTATATGATGGCTCCGGCCGCGTGCAGTACCTGATAGGGTTGCCCTTCGATATATCCGAGAGCCGCAAGCGCGAAAAGCTCGATAAAATAGAGCTGTATTCGACTATAGCCTCGTTGGCTGAACTGCGGGATAACGAAACGGGCAATCATATGCGGCGCGTGGGCATACTTGCGAAACTCCTTGCCAAGAACCTGGATATGCCCGAGAAATACTGCGACGATATCGAGGTGTTCGCCCCCATGCACGATATAGGCAAGGTGGGCATTATGGATTCCATATTGTTGGCGGAGCGCAAGCTTACGCCCGAGGAATGGGCCGAGATGCAGAAGCATACCGTGCTCGGCTATAATATCGTCAAGGGCAAGAAGGAGCTCGACATGGTAGCCGCCATAACCCTGCGCCACCATGAACGCTTCGACGGCACGGGCTATCCGGGAGGGCTTGCGGGCGAGGCCATACCTTTTTCCGCGCGTATCACCGCCCTCATAGACGTATACGACGCGCTCCGTAGCGAGCGCCCTTATAAGCGGGCCTGGACCCACGCGGCGGCGGTATCCGAGATTCAAGCGTTCGCAGGCACGCATTTCGACCCTCGCATCGTAGCCTGCTTCTCGACTCTTGAAACGAGTTTCGCCTCTATTTACGACGAGCTTGCTTGATCGGGCTCACTCGTCCAGGATAAGCTGCCAACCCACGCCGAATTTATCTATAAGGTACCCATAGAGCGGCGACCAGAACTGCGGCCCCAAGTCCATGGCTATCGTTGCGCCTTCCTTGAGCCGCTCCCAGTAGCCGCGCAGGGCTTTCTCGTCCTTAGAGCCTACCATTACGCTCATGCTGTCGCCGAAGCGTACGGAAGATCCCGGCATGGCGTCCGCGAGCATGAGGGACCCGCCCTCAAAATAGAGCTCCGTATGCATGACCAGAGCGCCATGCTTGGGATCCAGCGGATTGGCGGGATCGGGCGACATTTCCGAGTACTCCATGACCTTTGGTTTAGGCGCTTTGAAAGCCTTGGCGTAGAAGGCGGTAGCCTCCCGGCAAGTGCCATTGAAAGTCAGGTAAACGCTCACTGGCATAGTTAGCTCATTGGATACGGGATATCTCCTTGGGTTTTGCCTTGCTAAGAAAAGAAGAACTATAAAACGAGGAAGTACCTTAGTCCAGGGTTAATGTATACCTAGTTCCACGAAGCTTGTGTTTAAGCCCGTTGCTACGCAATCCCTTGGGGCGCAACGGGCCGGCCCCCGCTGGCTCATGGGGCGTTTATGGCAAAAACACAAGCTTCGGGGAACTAGCATCGGGAAACAAAAGCGGGCTCAGCGCCAGCATACTTCCGCTCGCGCGCAAATATCCGCGCCGCGCCTAAGCTCGCAGCTTTGCCGCGGGCTAGCGCCAAGCGCGGGCAATTCGGCCCAAGCGGCGACCAGGGTGTCGCCTAGCAGGGCTTCAAGGGAAAATTCCACGCTCAGCGCGGCTAGCTCGCCCCCGGCCCGCTTATCCGCGGTCGGCGCGTCGCAGAGCCAGGCTATGAGGTGGGCGTTATTCACGTGACCGTTATGGTCGATGTGGCGCTCCATGGCCGTCTGCCTGAAGGCTTCGTTCCAGGAGGCAGAAGCATCGGGCCTGCTCACGGTATAATCGGCGTTGCTTATGGCCCGGGGGCGCTCGCAGAGCAGGTCGGCTGAAATGACGTTCTGGGCGCGCAGGGGGCGCCGCGCCTGCAGGTCAACGACGAGGTAGGCGTAGGACGCGCGCGCTATGGGCTTATCGGAGCCTTCGCCCATGAGTTCGAAATCGCGCAGGGCGAAGAGGCGCTCGAAACCGGCCGGCCAGGTGCGGACGATTACCCGTTCGCCTTCATGGGGTTCGCGATCTATCCGTATGTCTAGCCGCGATAGCATCCACGTTAGCGCGCGCGCGTCCATGTCGGCGGCGCCAAAGCCCAGGGCATCGGCGTTTACGGATGCCCCTTCCTGAAAGAGATTGGCGAGGGCGAGCGGCCTGAAATGCCCTCCGTAGCCGCAATCGTAACCGCGTATAGTCATTTGAAGTTCAAGAGGCTGTATGATGGACATGGTTGAGCTCCTTTTATGGCCTATCTTATGCTACTATGGTGCCCGCTGTTTAGCTCGATACGCGCCGCCCGGCGGCGCCAAGGATTAACGATATGAAATTAGGCATTACCGGCGCTTACGGCTTCCTTGGCGCTACCATTGTAGCAGAAGCCTTGCGTCAAGGCCACGAGCTGCGCGTCTTTTATTCGAGCCGTACCGAGCACCCCCTCTTCGACAATAAAGACGTAGATATGAGCCCGCTTACGCTTGGCCCCGAGAGCCGCCCGCGCTTAAGCGGCTTGGACGCGCTCATAAACGCGGCGGGGGCGGTGAGCTTTAGGGCCTCTGACCGGCGCTCAAGCTGGGATATAAATGTGCTCGGTAACCGGGCGCTGTATGAGGCTGCGCTGCGCGATGGCCTGTCGCGCTTCGTGGACCTGTCCAGCGTGAACGCGCTCGGATCCCTGGACGGAAACGCCAGCGACGAGTCGCGTTTCGCGGCGTACGAGGAAGGCTATCCCAGCCAGTTTTCAAGTCCCGAGGATGCTCTCGCTGCTGTGGACGCTAGCCTGTCCGGCGATTACCGTGTCGTCGGGCGCTCCCGCGTCATGTATTTCGATTCCAAGCTCGCCGCCTACGAACTGTCGCGCCGCTACCATCGCGAGCGCGGCCTGCCCGTGGTAACGGTATTCCCCGGCACGGCCGTGGGACCGGGCGAGCTCAATGGCGGCATAGGCTCGCTCATAGACCTGGTATGGGATGGCGAACTGGGCATAGCCCCCGCGGGCTCCACAAGCTACATGGACTCAGGCGACTTTGCCC
>JBFZES010000334.1:0-3970 GCA_041306725.1 Spirochaetaceae bacterium
TGAAGAAGAGATGGCTCATGCTGGCATGGACGAACATATAGGTAAAGGGCTGCCATACCCAGCCCATTTCAACGACGGCGGCCGGTATGAGGGCAAGGTACACGTTCAAACCCCTCACGAAGGAGCCAAGCGCGAATATGAGCACATTCACGCCAATAAGGATAAGGGTGGCGTTGCCGTTCGTATAGCGGAATGGGCGCCGAAGGTTCTGCAGTAAATTCATGCCTATAATGTACGGAAAAATCCCCGCTAGAGCTAGTATGGCCCGGCCGCGTACTTGAGAAAAGCCCTCAGGCTGCCATACTATCTGTGCATGGGAGAAACGCCCGGCCGAGCGCCGAATTGCCTGCGCTGCATACATTTCTACGTAACCTGGGATCCCCTCTATCCGCGCGGCTGCAGGCAATTCGAGATCGTGTGCAGGGCTCTGCCCAGCCAGGAAGTATACGCCGCCACGGGCCGCCATTGCCCCTCCTTCGAGCCAAAGGCCGGACTGCGCTGACGCGGGCGCTTGCTTGGCCTATGCTGACGCTGGCGCTTGATTGCCCCGCGCCCGCTCGGAGCGCTATAATCGGGCCATGCTAAGCGTACTTGAGCGTATCCGGGAAGAAGCCCTGCCCAGCGCGGGCAAGGGCAAGACCGCCGACTATATACCCGCCCTAAGCGGCGCGGATCCTTCAGCCTTAGGGCTTGCCTTAAGCGACGCCGAAGGCGCTTTATTCTGCTGCGGCGAGGCGGAGCGGCGCTTTACCATACAAAGCATATCCAAGGTGCTCGCCCTGGCCTACGTGATGAGCGAGCGGGGCGAGGACGAGGTGTTCTCGCGCGTGGGCAAAGAGCCGAGCGGCGATCCCTTCAACTCGATCATACGCCTGGAAACCAGCGCCAAGCGCAGGCCCTTCAATCCCCTGATAAACGCGGGGGCCATAGTCGTTTCCAGCCTTATGCCAGGCGCGAACGCCTCCGAGCGCAATGAGGGCTTCATGGCCTTCGTGCGAAGGCTCGCCCATAACCCGGAGCTGGCTATGGATGAGGCGGTATTCCTGTCGGAAAAGGAAAGCGCGGCGAGGAATCGCTCCATAGCCTGGTTTCTCAAGGAACTGAGGCTTTTAGAAGGCGAGGTGGAGGATTGCCTGGACGGCTACTTCATGCAATGCGCCCTGTCCATGAACGCCATCGAACTCTCGCGGATAGGCGCGGTGCTGGCAATGGACGGCATCGACCCCTCGACCGGGCAGCGCTCGCTCTCCGCGCGCTCCTCGCGGGTCATTAAAAGCCTCATGGTCACCTGCGGCATGTACGACGGCTCGGGAGAGTTCGCGGTGGAGGTGGGCATTCCGGCAAAAAGCGGCGTGGGCGGCGGCATACTGGCGGCCGTGCGCGACCGCTTCGGCATAGGGGTATACGGGCCCGCCCTGGACGAGCGGGGCAATTCTATAGCGGGCATAGAAGCCCTGAACAGGCTATCGCTACGATTGGATCTGCGCGTGCTGTAAGGAGACCGCCTTAAGCCGGGGGCTTAGGTCTTTTTTAGGAGCACGACGGTAATATCGTCGCTTACTTTGGCGCCGCTTACGAAGAAGCGCCACTCCTGCATAAGGTAATCGAGCACCGCGGACGCGTCGCCCTCGGGCGCGGAAGAAAGGCTTTCAAGCACGCCGTCTAAGCCGAATTCGTCGCCATCGACATTCTTGCTCTCGTTGAGCCCGTCGGTATAGATGAGTATGGCGTCGCCTGACTTTAGGATAAAGCGTATGGAGCTGTACGGCGCCTCTATGCCCTCGCGCCCGAGGGGAGGCCCCTTATATTCGGCGCCGCCCTTGGGCCGCAAGAGCATGGCGCGCAGCTTGTCCGCGCCTTTGAACGCCAATTCAGGATGGGCGGCGCTCGCGTACTCCACCCTGCCGTCATCCTCAAGGCGAAGGAAGGCAGCGGTCAGGTAGTTTTCTACCTCCGAGAGCTCCGGTATCAGTTCATCGTTTATGGATTCGAGCACGGCGCCAAGGCTGCGCTGCCTGCGCTCATAGAAATTCCTATGGAAGAGCGAGCGGGCCAGCACCGTTATCAAGCCTGACGCTATGCCGTGGCCGGATACATCCCCTACCACTAAGCCTTCGAGCCGGTCGCCGCGCAGATAGAAGTCGTAAAAATCGCCCGATATGCCTCCGCAGGGCATATACACGAAGGCCGTATCCCAGGCGGCGGTGCGCGGAGCGCTCTTGGGAAAGAAGCCCTGCTGCACCTGGGTGGCCATGCGCAGGTCTTTTTCAGCCACGGAGGATACTGCATGAAGGCGGGAACTGGCCTCGGATAGCCGCACGCTCAAGGAATCCTCTTCAACAAGCGTGGCCTCGAGCTCATGGGAACGCGCGGCCACCCGCGCCTCTAGATGGACCTTAAAGCGCTCCGCGTCGCGGTAAACCTTGATAAACTCGCTGGCGAGCACCGCCGCGGTACCGAGCACGAGCAGCAGAAAGCCTACCTCAAGGAAGGACATCGTGCCGCCGGGCGACAGGCCAAGCCCGTCCAAAAGCATGGCAAAGGCGATGATAAGCGTTCCGGCCAGCAGCTTGGTAGCGTCGGTACGGGCAAGCCCGCGGAAGAGCGCTTTTATTTTAGAGCGCGAATTCTGCAGGCGCAGGTAGTGGCGCGCCGCCTTGCGTATGGGCACGAAGATATCGGTAAACACGATGAAGGCTATGGGAAGCGCTATGCTTAATTGCCATACGAGCGTGATAAGCTCGCGCGCGAAGAAGAACTGCGCCGCCACGGCCACTATGCATACTAATGCGTACAGCTGGGAGAAAAGCGAGCGCTTGCGCTTGAGCACGGCGTCGAAAAAGCCCATGAAGCTGGGCAGGATCAGGAACATGGCGGCGGTCTCCATGCCCTTCGTTATGCGGGTATCGAGTATGAGCTCGTGGACTATGAAGGTGCGGGCAAAGAGGAAGGCCGCGAGTATAAGCGTCGCCACGCTGTAGAATAGGTAGGCGCGGGTCTTAGGCCGCAGGGCGAAGAGGATGGCGTGGTACAGCCCGAAGAAGGCATAGATGCCGATAAGCATGAGCCGGGGGCTCTCGCTTTTCAGGCTCAGCAGGCGCTCATAGGAGCCTATCCTATAGACGCCGTTAGTCCAGAGGCCCGCCTCGTTCAAGCCCGTATCCCCCGCCACCATGAAGGCGAGCACGTTATTGCCGCGCTTGAGCCAGCGGGAGTCTATCTGGAAGAGCGCGCCTTTAACCGAACGTTCCGCGCGCATAGATCCATCACGGGTAAAATAGGTCTCGTCGCGCACGAGATAGCCGTTGAGGTATACCTGCCAATTCTGCCCTATGGAATCGAGGTATATGCCTACGCCGCCTGACGCGTTATAGAGGCTGTCGCTTACGGTAAATGGCATAAGCAGGCAGAAGCGCTGGAAGGCCTCTCCGGATACGGCCGCGCCGGTTTCTTTGGCGAGCGATCGAATATCGAGTTCCGTAAGGCCGCGGGGCTTCGGCAGGCGTATCCAATCGCTTTCGCCGGGGAGCGGCACGTTGAATACCCACTCAAGGGAAAACCCGGGGCGCACATAGGCATCGAGGCTGCGTATATCGAGAGCCTGCTCCTGCCCGAGCGCGGGATAAGCCAAGGCCAGGCTTAAGAGTATGCATAGTGCTAGAGCCCTCATGCGGCTGCCTCCACGCTCTTCGTTACAGTGCTCTTTACAGTATCGGCGGCAATGATACTCCGCGAAGGCCTATTGTACAATGAAAGTATCGCTCGCAAAAGCTCTATTCGGATTATGAATCGAGACCCTTAAGCCGGTCGCGCAGGGCCGCAGCCAGCTCATAGTTTTCTTCGGCTATGGCGCGGTCAAGTTCCCCCTGCAGGCTGATACGCTCCTCGTCTCTGGCGCCTGCGGCCCCTGCGGAGGCCGGGACAAAGGCTTGCCCCGCCGCAAGTTCGGATTTCTCGAAGCCGGGGGCCG
>JBFZES010000335.1:0-12852 GCA_041306725.1 Spirochaetaceae bacterium
GGGCCCAGCAGGAAAGGCCGTGTTTTTTAAGGATAGCCTTCTTCTGCGCCACGTAGTCAGGCTCGGTAGCGGCGCGCTTGACGTCCATGTGGTCGCCCCAGCAGGCGATTTCCACGCCGTCATAGCCGAACGATTTGATCTTCGCGCAAAATTCCTCAAACGGCAGATCGGCCCACTGGCCAGAAAATAACGTAACCGGTCGTCCCATAGTATCCTCCCGCGCCTAGTAATTGATCCATGCAGAGTTTTTACGAGAACTCTCCACGCACTTGCCGATAAACCTCACGCCGTCCATGCCCATCTCTATGGACGGGAAGTCCAGCTCGCCCTCGCTCAGGGGAAGCCCCGCCTTATGCTTAGCCAGGGCGCTTATGTAGGCCTTATAGATGTTTGCGAAGGCCTCAAAGTAGCCTTCAGGATGCCCGGAGGGAATGCGCGAGCAGGCCTGCGCGCTTGGGTAGAACCCGTCGCGTCCGCGGGAGAGGGTCTTCGTAGGCTCGCCTAGCATGGACACGGTGAGGTAATTGGGGTTTTCCTGCGACCACTGAATGGAGCCCTTGGTGCCGAAAACGCGGAAACGCAGGCCATTGTCGTAGCCCACCGCTATCTGGCTCGACCAATATAAGCCCTTGGCACCGCCCTGGTACTCCAGCATGATGGTAGCGTTATCGTCGAGCACGCGCCCGGGCACGAAGCTGTCCAGGCGGGCGCTGAGCGCTTGAATGCGCAAGCCGCTTACGTAGGACACCATGTTCTCTATGTGGGTACCTATATCGCCTACGCAATTGGACTTGCCCGACAGTTCGGGATCCGTTCTCCATGCTGCCTGCTTCTGGCCATCCTTCTCGATGGGGTTGGCGAGCCACTCCTGGGGATACTCGGCATTGACGAAGCGTATAGCCCCTATGTCCCCATTCTTGACCATGGCGCGGGCATGCTTGACCGCGGGATAGCCTGTGTAGGTATAGGTAACGGCAAAGAGCAGATTTTTCTTGTGGGTAAGCTCCGCGAGCTCCTGGGCCTCGGCGAGTTCCACCGTAAGCGGCTTGTCGCACACTACGTTGATGCCCTTGCTTAGGAAAGCCTTAGCGATGGGATAGTGCGTGGCGTTGGGCGTGACTATGACGACGAAGTCGATGCCATCCTCGCGCCCGGCCTCGCCGGCGGCCATTTCCTCATAAGACTTGTATAGCCTGTCTTCGGCTATGCCTAAGGCTCGGCCCGTAGCCTGGGTATTGGCAAATGATTTCGAGAAGCAGCCTGCGGCTATTCGAGCCATGCCATCCAAGCCTATCGCCTTGCGATGGACATCGCCGATAAACGCGCCCTGGCCTCCGCCGACCATTCCGTAGCGCATTAAGCGCGCGCCGCCTGTAGTATCGCTGCCTTCTATCATCGCTGCCTCCCGTCCAATGCACGCGCGTGCATGAATATCTTGAAGGCATGATAAACCCACTTGGTTAAAAGCGCAAGCAAAAATAATAAAAACGCTTACTGGGCTTTCTTAGTTCCACGAAGCTTGTGTCTCGGGGACCAGCACCCCATTAGCTGGCGCTGGTACGCATCATACGCCGCTATGGAAAGCGGCACGGCGGGCCCAGACACAAGCTTCGTGGAACTAGACAAGGCTTTTCGCGGCGCGCGCGGGGGAAAGGTGAGCCCATCCAAAAAAGCGCGCCTACGCTGTAGGGGCTATGAAGGCTTCCTACAGCGTAAGCCGCGGCGGCCGCTCGCAGCGGGCAGGCTTAATCGAGCCGGTAGGCCACCGTCATGGCGCTAAAGAGCGACAGGGCGGTATCGATGCCGTCCAGGCCGGGCCGCATGGCGCCATCCGAGCCGTCCACCGAGCCGGTGCCTATGGGCAGGAATCGGGCTTCGTCGCCCGTGGCGCCTAGCTTGAGCCGCGCCGCGTAGATAAGCGAAGGCTGGCCGTTCACGCCGGCGTTCTTCTTGGTATAGGCTGCGTTCCAATCATAAGAGCGGTTGGTTTCCAGCTTGACGACGTACTCGCCGGCTGGAAGGCTGGCCGCCAGGCCGTTGCCGTAGGATACCGTTGCGCCAACCGTGGTAGGCGACGATACGGCGTCGGCGCCGCCCCGCTTGATAGCCGACCACACGGGCAGGGATTCCGGCCTGCCCGCTTTAGGGGCGGCGGTATAGTTTTGGCTCACGGCAAGCTCGGTCACGTAGATCGTGTCGATAAAGGTGCCGTCGGGGCTTTCCAGCCATACGGCCACTTGGGGCCACACCGTATAGCCGAACCAGGCTATCTTCATGTCCTTGCTGTACTCCGGTCCGGGCTCGAGCATAAGCTCGAAGCGGGTTCCGCTCTGCGCGCCGGGTATGGGCGCAGGCCGCGCCTCGGGCTCGCCCGCGCAGGAGGATAGGCCAAGCATCAGAGCCACTGCCGCGCTCGCCATGCCTGCCATTCGTCTTGATGATCTATTCATCGCCGTTCTCCTTACATCGAGAAATGAGGCGTCCCGTTCTAAGCCGGCGGCGCCCTTGCGTGTTCACGCTGGGCAGAGTATACTCAATTTAGTTGGCAGTGTCAACATTGTTGGCGGCGCCACCACAAATATTAGAGGCGATCGCTCCCTTTGACCGACCTGGCGTTACGGCGCTAGAATTGAGCGTAGCCAATGATTCCGCCCTTGAACCTTAGGAGGCCTACGCTGAAAGCCCCGGACAGCTATCATCATGGACGGCTACGCGCCGAACTGCTTACTCTAGGCCTTGAGGCCCTTGAGGCCGAAGGCGCGGATCTCATCAGCCTGCGCTCCATAGCCGAACGGGCCGGCGTATCCAAGACCGCGCCGTATCGCCACTTTAAAGACAAGGATGCCTTCCTTGGCGCCGTGGCCGACGAGGGCTTCCGCCTGCTCTGCGAGGATCTCGAGCGCGCTTGGGCCCTTGCCGACGCCGAGTCGCTTGCGGCCGACGCCCTCGCTATAGTGGCGCGCATGGGCAGGGCCTATATGGACTTCGCCGTGGGGCATCCCGCCCTGTACAGGCTGATGAACTCGCCCCTCATATGCGGCCTGCCCGATGGCAGCATGCAGTGGGCGAGGCGCTCGCTTGGCCTCCTCGGCAAGGCGCTGGCCTTTTCCGGCCCGCAGGCAGACTCCGGCGCTCCCATGGACATAGACGCCGTGGCAGCCAGCTGGGGCTACATACACGGCATAGTGCTCCTGCGCATAGACGGGCTTTTTCCAAAGGACCTGCCCGAGCCTGACTGGGCGCGCTTGGCATCCACCATTCCCAAGCTGCCCTGAGCTCCCTCGTATTTTTATTCAGGACAATGAATAGCGGCCCGCCCTTGACCGCGTGCGGCCCTCGGTGCTATACCCTGAAGCGCCCCCAGGGGCGCGCTTTTTACAATAAGGAGGATACACATGCCCGTTAATCTGAAGGGACGCAGCTTTCTTACCCTCAAAGACTTTAGTACCGAGGAAATCCGCTATTTCCTTGACCTCTCCCATGACCTTAAGGCCAAGAAACGCGCCGGCATACGCGGCGATCTCCTTGAGCGCAGGAATATCGTGCTCATTTTCGACAAGGCCTCCACGCGCACCCGCTGCGCCTTCGAGACCGCCTGCTGGGACGAGGGCGGCAACGTTACCTTCCTTACCAACAGCCAGATGGGCAAGAAGGAATCGGTGGAGGACACCGCCAAGGTGCTCGGCCGCATGTACGACGGCATTCAGTACCGCGGCTTCTCCCAGAAGCTCGTGGAGGACCTGGCCAAGCACGCCGGCATACCGGTGTGGAACGGCCTTACCGACGACGACCACCCCACCCAGATACTCGCCGACCTCCTTACCATTGAAGAGCACGTAAAGAAGCCCCGGTCCAAGGTGAAGATGGTGTACTGCGGCGACGCCCGCAACAACATGGGCAACGCCCTCATGATAGGCTCGGCCAAGATGGGCCTGCACTTCGTAGCCCTCGCCCCCAAGGAACTGTGGCCCAACGAAGCCCTCACCGCCGAAATGAAAAAGGTAGCCGCGGGCACCGGCGGCAAAATCGAGTTCTTCGACATAAGCAAGGCCGACGAGGCCCTCAAGGGCGCCGACGTGCTCTATACCGACGTGTGGGTATCCATGGGCGAGGAAGCCAAGTTCGCCGAGCGCATCAAGCAGCTCAAGGACTACCGCGTAACCATGGACTTCATACGCAAGACCGGCAACCCTGACTGCATATTCCTGCACTGCCTTCCCGCCTTCCACGACCAGGACACCGAAGTGGGCCGCCAGGTGGGCAAGGAGCACGGCATCATGGAGCAGGAAGTAAGCGACGAGGTATTCCGCAGCCGCCACTCCGTCGTGTTCGACGAGGCCGAGAACCGCCTGCACACGATCAAGGCGGTCATGGTAGCCACGATAGGCCGCCAGTAAGCCTCCAGCGGCCCTCCTTCCGCGAGGGCCATAGCCGGGCTTTGGCCTAGATCGACGCGATAAGCGCCGCGCACTAACGCGCGGCGTTTTTTTTTGCCCGAGGGGTCGCGGGCACTGTGGAAAAACTCAAGGGCAGCGCTATAGTACCCTCTATGGAGGACCCATGAAACGATACTTAACGCTGATTATCCTGATAGCCGCGGCGGGAGCGGCCTTCGCCCAGAGCCAGGATGAGCTTCGCGCGCTGATGGGCAAGGGCGAGCTTATAGGCGAAATAGCCGTGAGCTTCGTGGCCGACTTCGATATACTCACCGTAGGCCTCAAAGAAGGCCGCTTTACCAAGCTCGTATTCCAGGCCGAGGGGAACGACGTAGAGATAGAGCGCATACTCGTCACCTATGCCGACGGGAAGAAGGACGATATTCCGGTGCGCCATCGCTTCGCCGAGGGCGCCCGGTCCAGGGCGGTCGATTTGCAGGGCAACCGGCGCTTTATCCGCTCTATAGCCTTTTACTATAAAACGGCCGGCCGCCTGAAAGACGGCCGGGCCAGCATAAAGGTCTACGGCATTAAGTAAGCGGCGTCGGCTCGCCGCTCCGAGGACGGGGTCCTAAGCCTCCTCCTCGGGCAGGCTTGCCGTTTCCGCCCGCCTGCCCTTGCCGTACCAGTCGATATTGCGGGTAACGAACATGACCAGGGCCAGGACGGCGAACATGCCCAGGGAGCCTATGAGCAGGGCCCAGTCCTCCGACTGAAGCGTAATAAAAAGGTACAGATACGATAGACCCATGACCGGCGCCATGTACCAGGCTTTAGATAGCTCCTTAAAGAGCGACCAGGCGTACAGGAAAACCATGGCGCTCACCGCGAGGGCGGACAGGCCGTAGGCCGCGTTAAACGCTATATGCTCGGAGAGCGACAGGAGGAGCAGGTAGAACACCATATTGGCTATGCCCGCCAGGAGGTACTGCACGGGGTGCACGCGCCGCTTGCCGAAGAGCTCCAGCATGAACAAGGCCAGGAAGGGCACGACGATGAAGAGTATGGCGTACTTGGCGGCCCGCTCGTTGAGCGCGTAGTGGTCGAGCACCTTGAGGAAATCCACGCCATAGAACGACTGGCTCAATTTTCCCTCCATCGCGTTGGCGCCTACCCAATAAAGCGGTATGCCGTGGCTCAGGTAGCTTATGTCCCAGTTCGCGTCAAAGCCGGCATCGTCAAGGCCATGGCTGGCGGGCAGGTAATTGCCCTGGTACGAAGGGGCGGGCCAGTCCGCGGCCAGGGCAGCCTTGCTGTTTTGCCCCAGGGGCAGGAGCCATACGCTGCCACCGCCCTGCAGGGAAAGCTCCAGGCTAAAGGCCGAGGAAACGCCGGGTTTGTGCGCGACGGCCGCGTGCACGCCTCCCGACAAGAGGCCGAAGCCCGAATCCCCCGGCTTGAAGGCCATGGCCCTGCCGTCCCAGAGCGCGGGCTCTAGGCTCCGTATGCCCTTCTGGTTTGCTATGGAAAGCACGAGTTCCGCCTGCTCCATGAGGGCTTTCTCGTTGGGCTTCAGGGAAGCGAGCGCCTCGGCAGCGTCGAAGCTGCCCGAAAGCCTGAGCGTGCCTGAAAACACGGGCACCGAGTATATGCCCCGGCTCTTGCGTTCGGTGGCCAGGCTACCCTCCGTATCAAGGAGCGTCGGGCTTACCCAGAGCTCGAAGGCGTAGCTTCGCAGTTCCTTCGTCTCCCTGCCCTTGTCATCCTTAACGCTCAGCTCCTCCAGCCCTTCGCAGGGTATGCGCAGCAATGGGCCGGCTAATTTCAGCTGCCCGCCCCAGGAGTCCAGTATCTCCCATTCCACCTGCTCGGCCCGGTTGGAGCGCTCGCGTATGACTTCCCGCACGAGGGCGGCGGGTATGAGCATGATCAGTATGAGTAAGCCCATTAAGAGCACCTTGAACCCCATGCCGCCCGCGTACCTATAGACTGCTTTCATGTCGAGCTCCTTTTCGCATCCGTGATGGACCTAAGCCTAGCCTCCGATTGAGGCGGAAGAGCGGCGGCATTGTGGCAAAATTCGGGCAATGCGCCGCAGCTAGCACCGGAGCCCTTAACTGGGGATGCGCCAAGGGCGCCGCCGTGCTATGCTCATCTTATCATGCACAGGATAGCCGTGGTGGACGACGAGAAGAATATCAGGGCGATGGTGCGGGTGGCCCTGGAGCGGGAAGGCTACGAGGTGGACGAATACGCCAACGGCGCGGACGCCTGGCTATCCTTGCAGGCAAGCCTGCCGAGCCTTGCCATACTGGACGTCATGATGCCCCGCATGGACGGCCTTGAGCTCTGCAGGCGCCTGCGCGGGCTATCCCCGGAACTGCCGCTCATCTTCCTGTCCTCGCGCGACGAGGAGATAGACCGGGTGCTGGGACTGGAATCCGGGGGCGACGACTACGTGTGCAAACCCTTCGGCATGCGCGAGCTCATAGCGCGCATACACGCCGCCCTGCGCCGCGGCTCGGCCAAGGCCGAAGCGTCCATGGGCCCGTTCAGCGTGAGCGTAGGCTCTCTGGCTTTGGACGACGAGCGCTACCTGGCGCGGGTGGGCGGCCTGCAGGTGCCGCTAACCGTTACCGAGTACCGCATACTGCGCAGCCTGGCCGCCGCCCCCGGCGCGGTAAAGACCCGCGAACAGCTCATGCGCGCCGCGTTCCCCGAGGACGCCTATCCCAACGACCGCGCCGCCGACAGCCACATAAAGCGCATACGGGCCAAGCTAGGCGCCGCGGGCCTGCCCTTCGAGCGCATAGAGGCGGTATACGGCCTGGGCTATCGCCTCTGCGCGGAAGGCTGAGCGCGGTGGGCAGGTCATGAAGCGCATATCGATGAGGCTCCTGGCCTTCAACCTCCTCCTCCTCTTCCTGCCCATGGCAAGCCTGCTCTACCTGGACGGCTACGAGAAGCAGCTCCTGGAAACCCAGGAAGGCTCCATGATACAGCAGGGCAGGCTCCTGGCCTCCGCGCTGGACGGCGAAGATATGGCCGCCCAGGCCGCGAGCATACTAACGCGCATGGCCGGACGCGTGGACTCGCGCCTGCGCGTCATAGACGCCAAGGGCAAGCTCCTAGCCGATTCGGCCGCCCCAAGCCGCCCCGCCGAGCCGCTCGGCGCCCAGGACGCGCAAGGGGAAGGCTCGCCGGAGCCGGGCCTATCCGCCCCCGCCGCGTACAGCGCTGAGCGCTCGTCCGGCCTCAGCGGCGCGGCCAAAGCGATGGACGCCATAGTCGCCAGCCCGCGCGCCAACGAGCATCCGCTTTACCGCGTCGTCGTCTATCCCCTTAACGCGCTCAGGCGGCTCTTCCTGCCGCCGCAGGCCGAATACAACAACGCCGATTTCTATTCGGGCGCCGCGCTCTTCCTCGGCCCCGAAGTGCAGGCCGCCCTGGCCGGCCGTTACGGCGCCATGACGAGGCTGTCCACGGGCGGCCAGGTGTCGGTGAATCTGTACTCCGCCATACCGATATTCGGCGACCTGCCGGGCCAGGTGCGCGGCGCGGTGCTGGTATCGCGCTCCACCTACGGCATACTCGTGCGTCTCTATGAGCTTAGGCTGGATATCATACGCATCTTCGTGATATCGCTCCTCGCCTCGCTCGTGCTTTCCATACTGCTCGCGCTGACTATTACCGTGCCCATAGGACGGCTTAAAGCCGAGGCGGAGACGGCGCTTGACGGTTCGGGGCGCCTGCGCGGGCGCTTTACCGGGCTTAAGCGCAAGGACGAGATAGGCGACCTGTCGCGCGCCCTGGCGGCGCTCGCGGACAAGCTAAAGAAGCGCATAGCCTACATCGACGGCTTTACCGCGGACCTCATGCACGAGCTTAAGAACCCCCTGGCCGCCATACGCGGGGCGGCCGAGCTTGCCCTCGGCTCGCCCGCTAAGGAAGAAGCGCTGCTTACGGGCATACGGGACGAGGAACTGCGCATGGAGCGCCTGCTCGCCGGGCTTCGCGAGATAAGCGGCATTGACAACGGCCTCCAGGCCGAGCGCGTCGAGGAGCTTGACCTCGCGGCGCTCATACCCGGCATACTGGGCCGCTACCCGCACAAGGACTATCCCTCGGTATCGGTCGGTTTCGTTAGCGGCGTGGAAGGGCCCGCCCTCGCGCGCATGAACGCCGACCGCTTAGTGCAGCTCATCGTCAACCCGGTGGATAATGCCGTATCCTTCGCGCCGCCTGGCTCGCGGGTGGCCGTAGCCCTGGACTACGCCGGCGGCTTTTACCGCGTATCCATACGAGACCGGGGCCCGGGCTTTCCGCCGGGCATGGAGGGCCGGCTGTTCGAGCGCTTCTACTCGGACCGCCCCGAGGGCGATGCCCCGGACGGGGCAGCCCAGTCCGGGGCTAAGGGCCACTCTGGCCTGGGCCTTGCCATAGTAAAGGCCATAGCCGAGGGCTACGGGGGCTCCTGCTCCATAGCCAACGCCCCTGGCGGGGGCTGCATCCTTTGCATAGAGCTGCCCCGCGTATCCTGAGGGCTAGGTGGGGCCGGGACGCCGCGGCCAAGCCTATACGCCCAAGGCATTTTCCTATATAGTCGAGGCATCCCCGCCGAAGTGGCTTCAATACCCGCCGTACGCGAACGAAATTAGGTACACGCTTTGCCCCACAAGAACGCATCGAATCAGGCCATACGCAATATAGCCATTATCGCCCACGTAGACCACGGTAAGACCACGCTGGTGGACGCCATGTTCCGCCAATCGGGGCTGTTCCGCGCAGGCCAGGAAGCGCCCGAGCGCCTTATGGACAGCATGGACCTTGAGCGGGAGCGCGGCATAACCATAGCGGCCAAGAACTGCTCGGTGCTCTGGCAGGGCACGAAGATCAATATACTGGACACCCCGGGCCACGCGGACTTCGGCGGCGAGGTGGAGCGCGCCTTGTCCATGGTGGACGGCGCCATACTCCTCGTGGACGCGTCCGAAGGACCCCTGCCCCAGACCCGCTTCGTGCTCAACAAGGCGCTCGCCGGCGGCCTGTCCATAGTCGTGGTCATCAACAAGATAGACCGCCCGGACGCGCGGCCCGCCGAGGTATTAAGCGAGATATACGACCTCTTCATAGACCTTGGCGCCAGCGAGGAGCAGACCGAGTTTCCCCTGCTCTACGCCATAGGCAAGCTCGGCATAGCCCAGGCGAGCCTGGAGAAGGAGGGCTCCGACCTTACGCCCCTCTTCGAGGCCATACTCCGCGAGATACCCGCCCCGGCCTATACCAAGGACGAACCCTTCCAGATGCTGGTGTCCGACCTGTCCTACTCGGATTACTTCGGCAGGCAGGCCATAGGCAAGGTGGTAAACGGCAGGGCCAGGGCCGACGACAAGCTCGTGCGCATAGGCGAGGGCGACGCGCGCGAAAACCTTAACATATCCAAGCTCCACACCTATTCCGGCGTTAAGCTCGTCGAGACGCAGACCGTGGAGCCCGGCGACATCATCGTGCTGTCGGGCATAGAGAACGTGCACATAGGCGACACGATCTGCACCCGCGACGCGCCCAAGGCCTTAAAGCGCCTCTTCATAGACGAGCCTACGGTATCCATGAAGTTCTTCGTCAACAATTCCCCGCTGTCGGGACGTGACGGCAAGAAGGTACAGTCGCTTAAGCTCCTCGAGCGCCTGCAGAAGGAAACCCTCAAGAACGTGTCCATTCAGGTGGAGGAATCCAAGGAAGGCGGCGGCTTCATCGTGCGCGGCCGCGGCGAGTTCCAGCTCGTCATCCTGATCGAGACCCTGCGGCGCGAGGATTTCGAGATATGCGTGAGCCGCCCCGAGGTTATATTCAAGCACCGCGACGGCAAGAAGCTTGAGCCGGTGGAAATGCTGTCCGTGGACTGCATGGAAAGCTACGCAGGCATCGTTACCGAGAAGATGTCCATGCGCAAGGGCCGCATGCTCTCCTATACCTGCCACGATGGCGCCCGCGTGCGCCTGGAATTCTCCGTGCCCTCCCGCGCCCTCATAGGCTACCGGGACAGCTTCCTTACGGACACTAAGGGCACGGGCATCATGAACTCCTATTTCTCAGGCTACGAGGAATACCGGGGCGACTTTAACGACCGCTTCACCGGCTTCCTCGTATCGGACCGCGCGGGCGTAAGCGTCACCTATGGCCTCTACCACCTTGAGCCCCGCGGCAGGCTCTTCATAACGCCGGGCGAAGAGATATACGAGGGCATGATCATAGGCGAGCACAACCTGGACTCCGACCTGAACGTGAACCCCGCCAAGGAAAAGAAGCTGTCCAATATGCGCTCGGTGCTCAAGGACGAGGCCCTTACCCTTACGCCCATACAGCCCATGACCTTAGAGCGAGCCATACTCTACCTGCAGGAGGACGAGATGGTGGAGGTCACCCCCAAATCCATACGCCTGCGCAAGACCATACTCCTAGCCCAGGAACGCAAGACCTATAAGCGCGACCAGCGCGCCTAAAGCCGGCCGACGGCTAGTAGCCGGCCGACGGCTAAAAGCTGTCGACGAGCCTTGAGGCCAGCTGCCCGCCGAGAACGGCGCAAAGGCCGGGCAGGAGCTCCTGCGGGCCCTTAATATCCCGCTCGCTAGCCTGCACGAGGCTCAGGTAGCCCGGCGGCAGCGCTTCCTTATCGCCTAAGTACACGGCCCATACATGCTCATCCGCGGCCGACAGGCTGCGGGTATCCGCGTCCACGATCACCGAATTCTCGGCGTTTACGGCCCGATAGGCTACCGTCACCGCAATCGAAGACGTTTTGGTGAATCGGTTGACGAGGACGCGCTTGAGCGCCTTTTGCGTAGGCACGACGCCGTCCACCGGCAAGGCCCCGGGTATGGGCTCGTCGACGATAGCTTCAAAGAATTCCGCCGCGCTCGTCACCGTAGGGTAGGCATAGCTTAGAGACAGGAGCTGCCCGAACACGATGATATTGGCCCCGTAAAACCCGGTGGCCGTGGGCTTGAGCCTGCCGTCCATAAGCTCGCTGATAGAAAACTCGCGCTCATTGAGCAGGGCCTCTATGCGGCCCCGCTCTACCACCTGCAGGAAGGTCTTGCGGGCGGCGCCTGCGACTAAGTGCGACAGGAAGGCGTCATAGAGCAGGCCGGAGCCGTTAAGCGGGTCGCTTAAGCCCGCCGCCGCGACGAAGGGTATGACGGCTATGCGGTCCGAGCCCAGCGCCCGGGCGTCTTCAGCCCGCTTGGCCGCATCCTTATAGCCAGGCTGATAGTCCATGGACACGAGGAAACTCTCGTAGGCCTCGCGATAGGAAACCCTATCGCCGACGCGGGCTAGGGCAAGGCCTTCTTGATAGCGGTTTTCCGCCGCTTCGGCCTTTGCCTGCGCCAAAAGCCCCTGATTATAGGCAAGGCTGAAGGCTACGGGCGCTTTTGAGCCCTTTTTGTAGAGCGGAGGCAGGCGCAGGATAGCGTCATTCATCGCGTGCATAGCCTCCCAAGCCGCGGCCACGCGCTCCCAGCGCCGAGACTGGCCGCTGGCCAGGGCGTTCGCCGACTCGGCCTCCATGGCCTCGCGCGCCAGGGGAAAGGACTTCTGCAAGAGGTCCAAGGCCTTATAGTTCTTCGCGTCGTGGGACAGCGACCTGGCCGCGTTCAGGGCGGCGCTTACGTAATCGCCGCGCTCTAGGCTGTCTGCCGCGCTGCGATAGGCCGATTGGGAGGCGCAGGAGGCTAAAAGCAGGGCGACGAGCGCCAGGGCTATGCTGAACTTCTTCATGGTAAGGCTCCGATGCGTGATCATCGCACGAATATAGCGCGCTATCCTAGGCATTCAAGGGCTTTGACGCTTTCGCTTGCAGGCTTGCCACTCTTCGTACTACTATTAGCCATCCTTTTAATTTTGGAGAACAAACGATATGGCAAGCACAAAAGCGACCGCGAAGAAGGCTCCCGCAAAAAAGACTGCCCCCAAGGCTCAAGCCCCCAAGGCCCCGCCTAAGAAGGTAAGCCTGCCTGAGAAGTACACGCTTACCACGATGTCGGCCTATCTTGCCGAGAGCAAGGGCATAAGCCGCAAGGAAGCGCGAGAAATACTGGATTTGGTGTTCGGGCTCCTCGAGTCGGGCGTCATGCAGGGCGGCCGCGTGCCGGTAGGCAACCTCGGCAAGGTTCATGCCAAGGAAAAGCCCGCCACCGGCGCCCGCGTAGGCAGGAATCCCCTTACCGGCGAGTCCATAAAGATACCCGCCAAGAAGGCCACGAAGGTACCTCGCTTTACCTTTAGCAAGGCATTTAAGGAAGCCGTGCTGAAGGCCAAGATTTAAGCCCCCTTCAACGGGTTTACGCGTTCCGTCCTCGCGCCGCCTTAAGGAGACCAGCTATGCTCTCCAAGGCGGACGCTAAGGCGGGACGCGCCGCGCGCCCCTCCCTCCCTGTCTCACATCCGCCCCCCTTCGAAGCCCTTGCCTAAATCG
>JBFZES010000336.1:0-3534 GCA_041306725.1 Spirochaetaceae bacterium
AAGTACGCCGAGGAGCACCTGATACAGCCTACCTTTATCATGGACTACCCGGCCGACATATCCCCGCTTACCAAGCAGAAGCCCGGCGACCCCACCATGACCGAGCGCTTCGAGGCCTTCATATACGGCCGCGAGCTTGCCAACGCCTATTCCGAGCTCAACGACCCCATCGTGCAGCTCGAGCGCTTCCAGCAGCAGTCCCGCGAGCGCGAGCTTGGCGACGACGAGGCCTACATGTTCGACGAGGACTTTATATCCAGCCTTGAAGTCGGCATGCCCCCCACCGGCGGCATGGGCATAGGCGTGGATCGGCTCATCATGTTCCTTACCGATTCCTACAGCATACGCGACGTTATACTCTTTCCCACGATGAAACCCGTTTAGGGACGACGCCGCCAAAGGCGGCGCGTCCCTAAACGGGGCGCTTCGTACCGACTCCGGCGCTCAAGCGCGCCTGACGGCGCGCCTCTCGCCGTCGCGGTACAAACGCCCCTGGCGAGCCCGTAAAAGCCGATGCCGGCTTTTATGGGCTCGCCGCTTTTATTTAGGGCTTGTCCGTGGTGAAGGGACTCGCTGATTAAGGGAAGCATGCCGGAGGGGCGGGCGGGTTCTGCGTGGCTGTGGGTGGGATCTGCGTGGCTGTGGGCGGGATCTGGCCGCGGCGCGGGCCTGCGGCCGCGCTGGGGTGGGGTGTAGGGTGACTGTGGGCTGGTTGTGTTTGCGGCGCGGGCCTGCGGCCGCGCTGGGCGTGGGGTATGACGGCTGTGAGCTGGTAATGGCTGCGGCGCGGGCCTGCGGCTGCGCTGGGCGGGGGCTTGGCGTCTGCTGTTTATAGAAAGAATACCGCCGAGCCCGCTACGGCTATCAGGGCGCCTATGATTTCCAGGGCGCGCACCTTCTGCTTAAAGAAGATAATGGACGGCGGTATTATGAGCGCGGGGGTAAGGCCTATAAGGGTGCTTACTATGCCGGCGAAGGTGCGCTGCATGGCGAAGAGCGAGAGGGCTACGCCCAGGAAGGGGCCGGCTATGGCGCCAGCCACGGTGAGCTTCATGCCTATGGGGTCCTTGGGGGCGGCCTTTATGCTCTTGCCCCTGTCCCAGAAGAACGATACGACGGTAAAGCCGACTATAGCCGAAATTACCCGTATCTGGGTGCCCGATATGGGGTCGTAATCGCCAAGGCCGTGCTTGGTGAATATCATGCCTATGGACTGGCCTATGGCCGACAGGGCGGCGAACAGGTAGCCGCGCTTGTCTTCCTTGCTTATGAGCGCGGCTTTGTTCACTTCCTTGGCCACGCTTTTTACGTCCAGCCTGCCCAGCACCGCTAAGATTATACCGCAGGCGACTATGGCCATGCCCAGTATGCTCTTCGCGCCCATGGCTTCGCCGAGGAAGAGGTAGCCTAAGAGCCCGGTGATAGGCGGGGAGGCGGCTAAAAAGAGCATGGCCATGCGGCTGCCTATGGTCTTATAGGCGGTAAAGAGGAAGATGTCGGTTATGACGAAGCCTATGATGCCGGAGAGGGACAGGTAGAGCCAGGCGCTTGGGGCGGCGTCCAGGGGCAGGGGCATGCCCCGAAGCAGGGTGGCGGAAAGGCCTAAAAAGAAGAAGGCGAAGAGCACCTTGTAGAAGTTTACGGCTATGACGCCGACGCGCTTCGTGGCCCGCTCGAAAAAAATTGCCGATAGGGTCCAGCATATGGCAGTGCCGAAGGCCGCGATCTCGCCGATTCTCTGCATAATGCATGGACTATAGCGATGGGTAGGTGGCGTGGGAAGCCCCCCCGTTATAGCGCTTTATCCGCCATGGGCGGATTTGACAATTGCCGGGAATAGACCTATGTTTTCTATTGAGCGGAAGCGAAAAACGCTTCCGGAAGGAGGGCATATGGCCATTATCTGCGTAGCCCGTGAACTCGCCGCCCTCGGCGATGAAACCGTCCGGGAGCTTGCCAAGATCACCGGGTATAGGGCGGTCGACAAGGAAGCCTTGGAGAACCGAATGTCGGAATTGGGCATAAAGCCGGAGACCCGGGCCAAGTACGACGAAAAGAAGCCGGGCTTTTGGGCGTCGCTGTCGCAGGATAGGGACGATTACCTGCATTTCCTGAAGACCGCGCTGTATGAAGAGGCTGGCAAGGGGGATTGCATCATAGCCGGCCGCGGAGGCTTCGCGGTATTCGCGGGCGTTCCCGGCGTCATAGCCATCAAGCTGATAGCGCCGCGCGAGCTCCGCTTATCCCGCATACGGGAGCATTTTAAATGCGACGAGCGGCACGCCGAGGCCATGATCAAGCAGAGCGACCATGACCGCAAGGGCTTCCATGACTATTTCTTCAACGTGGACTGGAACGATCCGGCGAATTACGACCTTATCATCAATACGGCGCGCGAGCATCCCGCCACTATAGCGGGCATTATCGACAAGCTGCGCGCGCTGGTACTCACCGACGAGCATGAAAAAGCCTGCGAGCGGCGGATCAAGGAGCTGAACCTGGGCCAGAGGGTGGTAAGCGAGATCGTGTATGCCAAGCATGTGCCGGTTCATTTCCTGGAGGCCGACGTTCATGGCGGCAAGGTGGCGCTGCACGGCGTGGCCAATACCCAGAGCGCCATAGACGCCGCCGGAGCGGCGGCCATGGGCGTGAACGGGGTGGATGTCGTTGATAACGCCATACAGATCGTGCAGGAATTCGCGGTAATGCCTTAGTATGGCTACGCGTTGAACAGAGGCCGCCCGGGTATTCCAAGGCGGCCTTTTTTTCGTTACGATAGCCGCTATGACCTATATTACCGGCTTCCACGGCATGGAAGAAGCCATACGCTCTGGCGGCGCGAAGGGATCTTCGCTTTTCGTAGCCTCGCCGGGTCCCCGTATCAAGCGCATCATGGAAGAGGCCCAGAAGAAGGGCGTGCAGATGCGGCGGGTAACGGCGGCCGAGCTTGATAAGCTCGCTCCCGATAACCGCGGCGCCGCCCTGGCCGTAGAAGGCATCGCGAGCGCCCCCGCCATCGACCTAAGCGCATGGTGTACGTCGCTGCGGGCAGAGAAGGCAACGGTGCTGCTCTTGGACCATATCGAGGATCCGCATAACTACGGCGCCATACTGCGTTCCGCGGACGTGTTCGCCTGCGACCTCGTGGTGGTGCCCGAACGCCGGGCGGCGGGCCAGACCGACGCCGTGGCCAGGGCTTCGGCCGGCGCCTTGTCCTATGTGCCCGTGGCCGAGGTAAGCAATCTGGCCCGGGCCCTAGAGCTCCTTAAGGCGGCTGGCTTCTGGACCTATGCCGCCGACATGGGCGGGCAAGCCCTTGATACTGCGGATTTGCCTAAGCTCATAGCCCTGGTGCTCGGCGCTGAGGGCTATGGGGTATCGCGGCTGCTTAAGGAGCGCTGCGACGGCATACTCTCCATACCGCAGTACGGACACGTCGATTCGCTCAACGTGTCCGTGGCCGCGGGCATCTTCCTGTACGCGCTAAAGGCACGGCAGGCCTGATGCCTGGCCTTAGCGTATAGCGTCGATCTT
>JBFZES010000337.1:0-3252 GCA_041306725.1 Spirochaetaceae bacterium
GGCCATAGCCGCCAACGGAGCGCCTGTTGGCGCTCAAAGCGCCGGCAAGGGCGGCGTTGGAGAAACGGGCGTAACGATCAAGGCCGCGCCTACCCGCGTATAACAAACCAAGGCGACATAAAGGCGCGAGGCGCAAAAAAATCGGCGGCTCCCACAGGGAGCCGCCGTTTCGCCATTAGAAGGGCTCGAAATTATTGATATCGAAATAGTAACGTTCCATCTGCTCTTGCATTAGGAGGAGATCTTCGTAGTGCCGCTCCTCCCAGTCCGCGAGGGTAGTGAGGAGCTTCTTAAGCTCAGGCGCCTGGGCCCTGCCCGCCCAGTCCCGGTACAGGCGCATCGCGTCGGCTTCCAGGTGCAGGGCGGCGGCTACCGCGGCCGTCAGCTGGCGCGACGATGCCACCTGCTTGAGAAAAGCCTCGCTTACGATGGCGGACTTCCACCCGCCCTGCAGTTCGGCCGCCGCGTTGCGCTCGGGGTTTAAGTTTATGGTCTTGGTCTTGTAGTAGTCCAGGAGATAGTTGAAGTGCTGCTTCTCGGTGGCCGCGCGCTCCTCGAAGAACTGCTTTACCTCGCCCGTGGCGCTCTTGGCCGCGTTCTCGTATACCGTGACGGAATCGAGTTCGCCCTTCATGCCGGCCTTTATGCCGGCCAATACTTCATTGTCGAGCATGGGCCCCTCCTTACATGTTCTTCCAGAATTTATAGTAGTTGCGCTCCACGTCCTCGATGGGCAATAGCGGGTAGAATTTGGCGCTGCCGTGCGAGGCGAACATGAAGCCGTGGCGAAGGAATTTATACGATATGCGGTCCACGGGGCAATCGAGCGACAGGCCCTTCACGTTTTTGCCGGGCTTGGAGCGTACTTCAAGGATGGCTTCGCGCAGGCGCGCCGGGTGTATGCCGGGCACGAAGCAGCGTATGAAGGGATTCTCCTGGAATTCCTTTAGGAATTCGTCCACGTTGAATTCGAGCTGCGCGTAGAACATCTTAGGCGCGCCTTTGGGCATGTCGGGGTCGGTTATGTAGTCGGCGTACTGCAGGAAGTTGTACTTGGTAAGCACCATCATCTTGATGGGGTTTATCTCGAGTATGATGCGCATCTCGTCGCCGCGCATCTTAGGGTCATAGTCGGCGGCCTTGAGGTTCACGTAGTCGCCGAGCGAGTTGCAGTAGTACAGGTCGCCTAAGGCGCTGAAATCGACGTGCTCCATGGTGCGGTAGCTGGAGATAAATTTAGTGGCCTTGGGCCGCCCGTCCTCGTGGGCCTTCAGCTCCTCAAAGGCCTTGTCGATGTGGAAATAAGGATGGCGGTATTCAGGATCGAGTTCCACGAAGATCAGCCTGCCCTCGAAATAGCGGGTAGAGCCTTGGGTGTAGTGCTTGGCGAAGCGCTCGGGGTCGAGTTGGCTCGCTATGAGCGCGTGGTTCGGATGGACCACCATGTACAGATGCCTGTCTTCATTCATCGTTTACCCCCAGTAGGTTTTAAGCATAGGGGCGATCACGAGCGCGATGATCGCCATGAGCTTAATAAGTATATTGATGGCCGGGCCCGCGGTATCCTTGAAAGGATCGCCCACGGTATCGCCGACCACGGCCGCCTTGTGCGCGTCCGAACCCTTGCCAAAAGCCCTGCTCTCTATGAGTTTTTTGGCATTGTCCCAGGCGCCCCCCGTATTGGACATGAAAATCGCCAGCAGCACCCCCGTTACCGTAACGCCGGCTAAGAGGCCCGCGAGCATCTCTATGCCGCCCAAGAAGCCTACCAGCAGCGGCGTAAGCGCGGCAATAGCCCCCGGCAGTATCATTTTCTTTAGGGCGGCTCTCGTCGATATATCGACGCAGGCGCGGTAGTCGGGCGTCTCGGTTTCCAGGAGTATGCCCGGCCTCTCCCTGAACTGGCGACGCACTTCCTCTATCATGGCGAAGGCCGATACGCCTATGGCGTCCATGGCGAGCGACGAGAAGAGGAAGGGCACCATGGCGCCTAAGAAGAGGCCGACGAGCACCTGCGGGTCGGTAATGCTGAAGGCCAGCCCCGCGCCGCTCACGGCGGCCTGGGTGAAGGCGCTGAACAGGATGATGGAGGTGAGGGCCGCCGAGCCTATGGCGAAGCCCTTTCCTATGGCGGCGGTAGTATTGCCCACAGCGTCGAGGCGGTCGGTGATATCGCGCACGCCGGGATCCATGGCCGACATGACCGCCAGGCCGCCCGCGTTATCCGCTATGGGGCCGTAGGCGTCCACCGACAGCTCTATGCCCAGGGTAAGGAGCATGCCCAGGGCCGCCACGCCCACGCCGTAGAGGCCGCCCAAGGCATGGGCGCCCAGTATGGCCGCGCTTATCACGAGTACCGGCGGCAAGGTGGACAGCATGCCCACGCCCATGCCGGTAATGATGGTCGTGGCGGGGCCGGTGTCGCAGGCCTTGGCTATCTTGAGCACCGGCGGCGTGCTGGTGCCGGTGAAGAACTCGGTCAGTATGCCTATGGCGCTGCCTGCCACGAGGCCGAAAGCCGAGGCCAGCGCTATGCTCAAGGCATCGCGGCCGCCGTCGAAGACGCCGCCGCCCATCACCAGGGCCGCAACGGGATACATAAGGATGGCGGCTATGCCCGCGGCCCCGAAGGTGCCCCTATTGAGGGCGGCCTGCGGCGAGCGGCCTTTTTTTGCGCGCACGAGGAAGGTGCCTAGGATGGAGGCGCCGACGCCTACCGCCGCCATGACTATGGGGAAGATGGCCAGGCGCAGCCTCATGGGGTCGCTAGTATTCTGTACGGCTATGCCGAGCACCACGCAGCCCACTATGGAGCCCACGTAGGACTCGAAGAGGTCGGCGCCCATGCCGGCCACGTCGCCCACGTTGTCGCCCACGTTATCGGCTATGACGGCGGGGTTGCGCGGGTCGTCCTCGGGTATGCCGGCCTCTACCTTGCCTACGAGGTCGGCGCCGACGTCCGCCGCCTTGGTGAATATGCCGCCGCCAACGCGGGCGAACAGGGCTATGGTAGACGCGCCGAGGCTGAAGCCCGATAGTATGGGAAAAACGATGCCCGATAAGGCGCCGACGCTCTCCCCGAAGAGGAGTATGGCAACGCCGAGCACGAGCGCTATGCCGAGCAAGGCGAGCCCTACGACGGTCATGCCCATGACCGAGCCGCCGGCGAAAGCCACCTTGAGCGCGGCGTCTATGCCGAGGGTGGCTCGCATGGCCGTGCGCGAGTTGGCGGCCGTGGCTACCCGCATGCCG
>JBFZES010000338.1:0-4034 GCA_041306725.1 Spirochaetaceae bacterium
CGATCTAGGCACTGGAGAAAATAGTGGCCACGCCCACCATGATGAGTGCGGCCGGTATGCCCTTGCCCGACACGTCGCACTTTATGAAAGCCCAATACCTGTCGTCCAGCTTGCGGTAGTCGAAGTAGTCGCCCGACACGCCTTTGGCGCCTTCATAGTAGCCATAGAAGATATGCGTGGGGGTGTCCTCGAAGCCCGTGCTCATCTTTTCCCCCGTGGCGGGGTTCACCTCGAGCGGTATGAACATCTTCTGCGTTTCCTTGCCTACGGTAAGGAACTCGGCTTCTTTGGCGGCCACCACGAGGCCCATGGTCATGTCGTTGATCGTATGGGCTAGCACGCCTATCTCGTCCCGGCTCTTCACGTCTATGGTAAAATCGGCTAGGTCCTTCTTGTCCGCCGTGTCGCGTATGTGCTCTATGCCCTTCACGAGGCGGCGCACCGGATTGATGATGATGCCCGACAGTATGACCGCGCCCAGTATGCCTACGGCCAGGGCTATGGCCGCCACTATGCTCACGTTGCGCACGAGGATGTCGCGTGAGCGCAGCACTTCAGCCACGATGAGCTCGGTGGACACCGCCACGCGCACCATGCCGCGGTAATAGGCCGGTTCCCTGCCCTGGCGGTAGAGTATGGGCTTGTAGAAGATGTAGTCCTTGGCGCTGCCTTCGAGCGCCTTGGGGTCGAAGGGCGGCACGCTGGCCACCGAGGCGTCGGCTATGGCGGCCAGGCGCTGGTTAAGCTCGCGCTGGAGGCCCACGGAGCTGGATGACAGCTCCGCCACGCGTTCCTGGCTGGCCGCGTCTAGGCGGGTAGCCAGGCTCAGGGCCTCGTCCTGCAGGCGCTGCAGCTCTTCGGCTATGGCGCTTACCTCGGCAGCCGCCTTCTCGTCTATGGCCGCGGCTATGCCAGGCAGCTGCGGCGACAGCTCGTCTTTAAGCGCCGATTCGCCGAACCTGAGCTCTGAGCCGTCTATCTTTTGGAGTATGTCCGGGTCGTTGCTGGCCCATACGATGTCGGGCTCGGTGCGGCGCGTGAGGCCGTAGCCGCTTACGCTTAAGTACAGCGCCTCGTCCAGGGCCTGGGCCTGATTGGGCAGGGTGGCCAGCTCCAGCTGGTTGCGCACCGGCAGATAGGAGCGGCCGCCCTGGGCCGCGCTCTCAAGGAGCACCCTGACGCGCTGTTCGAGGCCCTTGGCCAGGATTTCGCTCTGGGACTGTATGGTCTGCAGCCCTATGGGTATGGATACGAGGGCAACCACGAAGAGCACGAGGAAGCTTATCGTTGATATGAACTTCGCCGTAAGGCCGGTACCCTTGCGTATGGCCGCCTTGACGGCCCGTTCTCGTTCTTGCGTTGGCATAGGCTTTCCTTCCAGGAGCGCCAAGGCGTCCAGGCGCAGCTCGGCGCCTTCCCGCACCACGATGGCCACCTGCCGCATGGACAGGACTATGCCGACGAGGGGGAAGGCGAGGGCGAGTATCATAAAGAGCAGGGCTATGGTTACGCGGGGCCGCGCGGCGTCTATAAAGGTCCAGGAGGGCTTCCAGGGGGCGCCGTAATCGCCGAACTTGACCGTGCCCGAAACGTCTACGCTCAGGCTCGGGCCGGTAAAGAACCAGCGCCGCTGCGGGTGATAGAGACCCACGCGGTAATCGCCCGCGGGCAGGTCGGCGGCCTCGGCGCCTTCTATGAGCCGGTCCGAGCGTATGGAAAATTCTTTGGCGGACAGCTCGAATACGCGGTCGTAGGGTTCCTTGCCGTCCGCGTCTATGACGAGGCGGGTAATGGGGCCGTCCTCAAGGAAGCCGCGCCCCAGCACGCGCAGGCGCAGCGCGCCGAAATCGTCGCGGGCCGCTATCACGTCCGTTACCGCGGTAAAGGGTATGAATTTGTCGGCGCGCAGCATGATGCGGCTCGCCTCGCCCATATTGCCCGTGGCGTCTATGGCGGCCACGGAGAAGGCCCAGTAGCCGTCGTCTATGTTGGTAAAATCAGCGAAGGCGTTCCTCGTGCGCAGGGTAGGCGCGGGATAAGCCGGTTTCTGGGCGTTCCAGAGGCGCTCCTCGTAGGCGCTGGCCGGCGCGAAGGCGTAGGCCCGCCCGCCCTCGTCTTCCGCCGCGATGCCGGCAGCGTCTCCGGCTGGCATAGAGGCGGCGGGCAGGCGTCGGGCGGGAGGCCGGTCGAGCGGCCCCAGGTATTCGATCAGCCAGCTGTAGCCGGCAAGGTCGGCGTCAAGAGGCGCCTCCCAGCGCAGGCGGAAGCTGTTGGAGCTCAGGAAGCCGTCCGCCCCCGCGGGAGGGGCCAGGGCCACGGGGCTGGCCGGCGGCGTCGTGTCGCGCAGGAAGCTAATCCTGGCTGGCTCCGACCAGTTGCCCGCGTAATCCTGGGCGCGCACGCTGAAATACCACGGGCCGTCTTCGTCGGCGTTTTGCGTGGAGCGGGTAACGTTCTCAAGCACCATGACCGTTAGCGGCGGCTCCGCGTTCGGGCTGCGGCTCCATAAATAAGAGAAGCCGCTTATGCCCGAGGAATCCTGAGGCACTGTCCAGCTGAAGCTGGCGCGGTCTCGGGCTAGGGCCACGCCTTCTCTGAAGTCCGCGGCGCTCAGCTCAGGCGCGCGCACGCTTATGTCGGGCGCCATGGCTATGACCTGGGTGCTCGCCTCCCGGCCGAGCTGCCAGAAGGCCCACACCGAGCCGTCGCGGTACACGGCGCGCCCGAAGACCGCCTCGCCGCGCGTGCGCGCCGAGAGGTCACGCTCCCGCCAGAGGAAGCCGTCTTTAATCGATACGTATACGCGGGTAGTGCCGCTGCGGTCGTCGAACCAGGTTAGGCCGGGTATGCCGTCCACGTCGAAGAGCCTGGGCTCGGAGCAAGCGCCTTGGCCCAGGATTACCCGCTCGACCGTGCCGGCCACTACCCTGCCATCGCCGTTCATCTTGGCTACATAGGCCTGCGCGGGGCCGGAGAGCACGCGGCGCTCCCAGGCTAGCCAGAGCTCGCCGCCTATGACGGCCAGGTGGGGGCGCTCGTTGCCGAAGTCGCCCGATGAAGTACGGGTACGCTGTACCGGATCGAGGAAATCCGTTACCAGGGCCGGCGCGCTCCAGCTGCGCCCTCCGTCGCGGCTTACGCGCGAATAGAGCTGGAAGCTGGGCCGTTCGTCGCCGGCCAGCGACTGGAACACCATGATGTCGGCGCCGTCGAGCGTGGCCGCGGCCGGCAGGAAGTTGAGCCGCAGCCCGCCGCTCGATTCCACGAAGGGCTGGACGCTTGACCAGCTTAGGCCGTCGTCGGAGCGCGCGTACTGTATAGATAAGGTAGTTAGGGTAGATTGGGCGACCGAATCGCCCCTGGTCAAGAACAGCTGCCAGCCGCCGCCCGCGACGGGGAAAATGCGGGGCGACACGGCTACCTGGTCCATGTCCATCCTTACGGGCTGGCCGAAGGATAGTCCGCGGTCTAGGGAGCGGTATATGGATACGCTGCGATCGGAGGACGAAACCGCCACCGCGATAACGCCTTTCTGATCCACGTTGGCCGAGAACAGCACGGGAGGAGACCCTTGGTAGGGAAAGGGGCCGGCGAAACGGTCCAGTCGGCTCTCGCCGTCGGGGCCATAGGCTATGGCCGATAGCCAGGCGCTGCCGCCTTCGCCCGCTGCCTGGTTCTCCTGCCATATTGCCACCACGCGGTTTCCCGAAAGCAGGGCCTGGGGATAGGCGCCCTGCAGGCGGGACAGCTGCGCGGGGGCTTCCCAGTAGAAGTCAGGGGCCGCCTCCGCCCCTGATACCAGCATGGCCAAGGCCAGGCCCAAGAGCGTGTAAGCGCCTGCCTTCGGCATAAGGCGGCGTATAAGAGCTTTCATCAATAGCCCACCGCGCTCAGTCGAGCGTCCAGGTCCAGCACTTTTTGTACGCTGTTGGCCTTTGAGAAGCTGGCCGACAGGCGGGCCAGCCTGGCCCTCGCGGTGATATAGTCGGCTCGGGAGAAGGCGGCTACGGCCTCGTTGTAGAGGGCCTCTGCCG
>JBFZES010000339.1:0-4309 GCA_041306725.1 Spirochaetaceae bacterium
AAGGGTAGGCGCATAGGTATCATCGCGAGCTACCATGACGTGGCCGTTCGCTATGAGCTTATCAAAGAGACGAGCTCGCTCGTATCCGCCAGCATGAAAGATCCCTTGTCAGGAGCGGATAGAAACCTGCCCCTCTGCTCGTCCTGCGGGAAGGCCCGCGGCAAGGACGGCCGCTGGGCTCCCCTACCGCAGGTGCTGCAGGACCGCTACGGTATCATGGCCACCCATGGCCTATGCCAGGATTGCCTGCCCCGCTATACCGGAGAGCAGACCCGCGCCTTTGACCCCGAGGAGAAGCATCATGCATGACACCATACCGGACTTTTTCTTCCGCTGCCCTACCCGGCTAGAATTCGGGGCGGGCAAGATCGCTTCCATAGGCGATATAGCCTTACGCTTGGGCCTGCGCTCCGTGCTTTTGGTTACCGGTACCGGGGCGACTAAGAATTCGGCGGGCTACGCGCGCTTAAAAGACGCGTTGCGCAAGGCAGGTGTGGATTTTAGCGAGTACGCTGCGGTAACGGCCGACCCCGAGGCCGCCTTGGTACGCGAGGCCGCCAAGCTCGCGCAGGAAGGCAGGCGGCAGGGTTTCATAGCTTACGGCGGCGGCAGCCCCATCGATTGCGCCAAGAGCGCCGCCCTTATGGCGGCCAACGGCCTGGACGTGCTCGACTTTATCTACGGCAGGGCCGTTCCGGGCAAACCCGCGCTGCCGCTCATAGCCGTGCCTACCACGGCCGGCACCGGCAGCGAAATGAGCTCGGCGGCAGTAACCACCGACGGAACGACGAAACGCAAGCTGGGTTTTTCCCATGAATCGTTTTTCCCCGCTGTGGCGCTCGTGGATCCCGAGCTCCACGTGAGTATGCCGCCCGCGGTAAGCGCGGCCACCGGCATGGACGCCCTTACGCACGCGGTGGAGTCCTTCCTATCGCTGGGAGCCAATCCCGCCAGCGACGCTATAAACCTGCAGTGCGTGGAGCTCATCGGCCAGAATTTGGAGCGCTCCTTTAGCCATGGCGACGAACTCGGGTCGCGCTCGGGCATGGCCATAGCGGCGGCCATGGCGGGCGCCGCCTTTAGCAATACGGGCCTGGGCATGGTACACGGCTTCGCCCATCCGGTAGGCGCTCGTCATGGCGCGGCCCACGGCTTGGCCAACGCCGTTATCCTGCCCTACGTGCTCGCCGCCCTGGCCTCAAGCTGCCCCGGGCGCATGGCCAGGCTGGGAGCAGCCTTTTTCTCGGGATGCGCGTCACGGCCAGCGGGCGATACTAATCCGCGCGGCGAGCAGGGCGAGCTCGAAAACGGGCCTGCGGGCGCCGCCGGCTTCGTCGCGGCTATCGCGGCCCTCAAAAAGCGGCTTGGCATACCCGCGAGCCTGGCGGAGCTCGGCGTAAGGGAAGAGGACCTCGCCGCCATACTGCCGGACGCCCTCAGCTACCGCATGCGGCAGCGCAGCCCGCGGGCCTTCAGCGACGCGGAGCTAGGAAGGCTTTTGCGCGCTGCCTGGTCCGGCTCGCTAAGCGCCGCCGAACAGCTCTAGGCTCGAACCGCGCCGCGTTTTGAGCACTTCCACTCGGCTGGGTATGCGCGAGCGGAGTTCGGACACATGCGAAACGATGCCTATCATGCGGTCGCCGCGCACGCGGTCCAAGGCGGCCATTGCCCTGTCCAAGGCATCCTCATCCAGGGAGCCGAAGCCCTCGTCTATGAAGATGGAATCGAGGGCGGCCCCTCCGGCGCTTCGCGCGATCACGTCCGACAGGCCAAGGGCCAGCGATATGGCGCAGAGGAATTTTTCGCCGCCTGAAAGGCTCGCCGCGGGCCGCGCCTTGCCGGTATAGGAGTCCAGCACTTCCAGCTCAAGGCCCACGCGGCCCGAGCCGGCAGCCCTGCCCTCGGCCACGCGCACATCGTAGCGGCCGTCGCTCATATCGCGCAGGCGTAGCGATGCGCTCTTGGCTACCAGGCTGAAATACGAGGCGAGCGCGAAATTCTTGAACGACAGGCGCCTACCCGCCGTTTCGCCGTTCAGGAGCTTAGCCAGCGCCACGAGGCCATCGAGCTTCGAACCCAGCTCGGCCCGCTTGGCGCGCGTCTTTATAAGCTCGGCAAGCGAAGCGCCCGCGTCGCGGGCCAGCGCCGACGCTTGGTCCGCGCCTAGGCGGGCGACTTCATACGCGGCGGCGGCGGCTTCAAGCGCCGCCTCAAAGAGCGGCACATCGGGCCGTGCGCCTTGGCCCGCCAAGCCCTTGAGGGCGCGCTCGGCCGCATCGAGCCGCGCCCCGGCCGCCGTCCGGGCTTCGTCGTAGGAGGCCAGCTCACTCCTGGCGCGTAGCAGCTCCGCCTTGTCCATAAGCGCGTCGCGCCACGCCTCTTTGTCGGCAAAGCCCGAAGCCTCAAGGGCTGCCAGGGCGCGAAAACTCGCGCTAGCCTCTTCCTCTACCAGGCGGTAAAGGCGCTCTTGGGCGTCTGTCCGTCTGCGCTCGGCCGCCGCGCAATCGTGGCGGTAAGCCTCAAGCGCTCCCTGCACGAGAGGCAGGCTGAGCCGCAAGCCGCCAAGCTCCTCGCGCAGCGACAGAAGCCCCGGACGCGGGTCCTTATCCCCGGACGCTTGGGCGGCCTCCTCGGCGGCCGCCGCTTGGGCGGCCGCGACTGCCGCTGCCGTGGCGACGCCGTCGGCTAGCTTAGCGCGCGCCAGGCGCGCCACTTCAAGTTCCTTCCTGCGCTCGCCTATCGTTTTGAGCAGGCTAAGGTTTTCGTTTTCTTTTTTGGCAAGGGTATTCAGGGCCGCGCGGGCTGAAGAGAGACTTGATTCGGCCTGGACGCTTTCGGGCAAACCGGGTTTATCCGCCAAAGCGGCGCTCAAGAAGGACTCGCGCGCACGGGCGGACTCGTAGCGCGCCTGGGCCTTCGCTTCCTCCTGCTGCAAGGCTTTAACGCCCGCCTCCGCGGCTTTAACGCTTACTGCGGCATGCCCTTCGTACGTAGCCATAATCGACGGGCTGCCCGCCGCTCGAGCGGCTTCCTGAGCCGAAACCTGATCAGAGGCGGGGGCTATAGCCGCGGCGGGCGCGGGATGCTCTTTGGAGCCGCACACCGGGCAGGGCGAACCGGGCACAAGGAGAGCGGCGAGCCTGCGGGACGCGTCCCGCTCATCGGCGGCGCGCAGTAGGGCAAGCCGCTCATCCGCCGCGGACAGCCCCGAAGTTGCCAGGTTCAGAGCGGCCGTAGCGTCGGCCTTTTCCGCGATGCAGGCCGCAAGCTCGGTAGCCAGGCCATCGCGTTCGCGGCAGCTCGCCAGTAAAGCCGCCGCGGCTTCGGCGTCGGCCTGGGCCGCCGAGCGCTCGGCGGCGAAGAGCGCCCCGTCTCGCGCGCCGCTTTCCAGCTCGGCGAGGCCTAATGCCAAGGCCTGCTCCCGCGCCTTGCCGGCTTCAAGCTTCGCGTCAGCCTGGGCTAGGGCCGCTTGCGCATCATTGAGCTGTACCTTGGCCTTTTCGTAGCGTTCCCAGGCTCGCGCCCGCGTCTCGGCCTCCCCTACGGCGCGTTCAAGGAGTGCCGACTTTTTAGCGAGCGCCGCGGCTTCGTCTTCCCTCGCGAGCTGTTCGCCCTCAAGATCCTTTAAAGCCCGCAGCGCGGCGTCGGCATCGGCGCGCCGCGCTTCCTCATCAGTCCTGCTCTTTATCAGGCGCTCCTCAGCTTCCAGTTCAGCCCGTACGGCCTGAGCGGCCTCGGCCCGCAGCGCGGTAGCCCGCAGGCTATCCATGGCGGCCGCGCGCGCGCTCAGCACATCAGCGGCCGCCCTTGCCTCGTCCCATTCATCCCAGAGCCTGGATTCAGCCTTGGCGCCCTGCTCCGCAAGCCGCGCCGCGTCAAGGACCGCTCTTGCGCCTTGCTCCGCAGCGCGCGCTAAAGCGGAGCTTTCCTCAAGGTCGGCGGCGCGAGCCTCGGGCTCATCGCCCAGAGCGGCGGCCAGTTCTTCGGCCCGGGCGTCAAGGAGCTGAGCGTCCCTCTTCGCGTCTGCGGATTTTTGCCTGGCAAGCTCGGTAATAGCGCCATGCATATCCACCGGGAAAAGCTTTTCCAGTATGCGCGCACGCTCGCCCGAATCCATTTCCAGGAAGCGCTGGAACTGCCCCTGCGGCAGGAGCACGATCTTGCTGAACTCGTCGGCCGAGAGCCCGAGCAGCGCGGCCACGCGCTCGCCCACGCCGTTAACCTTATCGCTCAGGGGCTGCCAGCCCTCCGGCTCCCGCCATTGGTATATGGCCGCTTCCGCGGGGCGCTCGGTACTGCCTTCGCCGCG
>JBFZES010000340.1:0-2661 GCA_041306725.1 Spirochaetaceae bacterium
GGACGCCATCGCAGGAGGTTATCGTCTCGGAAGGCCGGCGCCGGCCTTCTCGGAGGACTATGCCCAAGCCGATAGCCAGGCGGGTATGGCGCCCGCGGCGCGCGCCGCCTCCTCCTTTGCCGCGCCTGAAGGCATACCCGATGGCGACAGCCTCGCGGCCATAGCCGCCGAGGCCGCCCGCTGCCGCCTCTGCCGCCTTGCCTCCGGCCGCAGCCGCGCCGTAAGCGGCGAAGGCGCCGAGCGCCCCCTCGTGCTGGTCATAGGCGAAGGCCCGGGCGCGGAGGAGGACAGGACCGGCAGGCCCTTCGTCGGCCCCGCCGGCCAACTCTTAGACAAGATGCTCGGCGCCATAGGCCTCTCGCGCGGCGAGAACGCCTATATAGCCAACATAGTCAAATGCCGGCCGCCCATGAATCGCGACCCGGCCCCGGACGAGCAGGCAGCCTGCATGGCCTACCTGGATAGGCAGATAGCCCTCCTAAAGCCGCGGGCCATACTGGCGGCCGGGCGCATACCAGCCCAGGCGCTCCTCCAAACCAAGGAAGGCATAGGCAAGCTGCGCGGCAGGCTCTGGGATTACCGGGGCGTGCCGCTAGTGGCCAGCTATCACCCCAGCGCGCTCCTGCGCAACGAGGAGCTTAAGCGCCCCGCCTGGGAAGACCTTAAGCTCCTTAAGTCTATCCTGCCCGATGCCTGAATTCGTACAGGTAGCCTTCGACCTGCCCCTGGACAGGGAATTCACCTACCGCAATCCTCCGGGCCTCGACGCGGCCGTAGGGTCGCGGGTGGAGGCCACGCTGGGCCGCAGGGCCATAAGCGGCTGGGTAATCGCCTCCGGCGACGGCTGTCCCATAGACCCGGGCCTGGTCAAGGACTACCGCCGCGTCGTGGACGCCGAGCCGCTCTTCGGCGGCGACACGCTCGCGCTGGCCCGCTGGCTAGCCGGCATGTATTTCTGCTCGCTCGGCGAGGCGCTCGCCTCCATGATGCCCTCGGGCAGGAGGGAGTCCAAGGCCGAGGGCGGCGCCTTCGACGACCTGCGCATCGGAGAGGCTCCCATCGTCGCTTCCCTTGAGCAGCGCGAAGCCCTTAAGCGCATACTGTCGCGGCCTTCCGGCCGCTGGTATCTCTACGGCCCCACCGGCACCGGCAAGACCGAGGTATTCCTGCAGGCGGCCGAGGCCACCCTTGCAGAGGGCCGCGGCGTCATCTACCTCGTGCCCGAGATAGCCCTTACCCATCAGGTGGTGGAGGCCGTGCGCAAGCGCTTCGGCAAGCGCTGCGCCATCATACACTCGGGCCTTACGGCCTCCAAAAAGCTGGCCGAATGGAAGCGCCTGCTGTCGGGCGAGGCCGATATCGCCGTGGGGGCGCGGAGCGCTATCTTCGCCCCGGTGCGCGCCCTGGGCCTGGTAGTCCTGGACGAAGAGCACGAAAGCTCCTACAAGGCGGGCAACGCCCCCCGCTACCACGCCAGGCAGGCGGCCATGCGCCGCGCCGCGGAAGCGGGAGCCAGGCTCGTCATGGGCTCGGCAACGCCGAGCGCGGAGTCCTGGCACCTCATGCAGGAGGGCGGCCTCGAGCGCCTGACCCTGAGCCAGAGGCTCGCCGGCGGGGATATGCCGCGGCTCGATATCGTGGACATGCGCGGCGAAAGCGGAGCGCTCTCAGCCCGCCTTATCGAGGACGTTCGCCGCGTGCACGCGGAGGGCGGCCAATCCATACTCTTCCTGAACCGCAGGGGCTTCTCCTATTTCTGGGCCTGCCGAAGCTGCGGCGCCGAAGCGAAATGCAAGCATTGCTCGGTGGGGCTCACCTACCACAAGGAACGCGGCCGCATGGTATGCCATTACTGCGGCTATTCCAGCGCGCCGCCGCTTTCCTGCCCCGAGTGCGGCTCCATGGATACCGGCTGGGCCGGCTTCGGCACCGAGCAGGTGGAGGAAGACGCGCTGCGGCTATTCCCCGACCTGCGCATAGCCAGGCTGGACGCGGACACGGCCGCGCGCAAAGGCGCTGTGGAGGAAGTCATACGGGATTTCAGGGATCGCAAGCTCGACCTGCTCCTTGGCACGCAGATGGTGGCCAAGGGGCTCAATTTTCCCGGCGTGCGCCTCGTGGGCGTGGTGCTCGCCGATACGACGCTTAACCTGCCGGACTTCAGGGCCGCCGAGCGGGCCTTCGCCCTCATCACCCAGGTGGCGGGACGCGCCGGCCGCTTTGAGAAGGGCGGCAGGGTCATCGTGCAGACCTATAGGCCGCAGGCCTCCGTCATACGGCGCGCCGCCGCCAACGACGCGGAAGGCTTTTATGCCGACGAGCTCGCCATGCGCCGGGAGCTGGGCTTCCCGCCCTTCGCGCGGCTCATACGCGTGGTGCTGCGCTCCAAGGAACGCGATGAGGCGCGCGCCATGGCGCATGAGCTGGCAAGGCGCGTAGCCTTGGCCGGCGCCGCCGGCGTAGAGCTGCTCGGCCCGGCCGAATGCCCCATAGGCCTCATAGCGGGCAACGCGCGCTGGCAGCTCATACTCAGGTCGGCGGAAGCAGGCCCGGCGCGGGCGGCGCTGAGCGCGGCGCTTTCCGACTGGAAACTGCCCCCATCGGTATACGCGGAAATCGACCCCGATCCGGTGAGCCTCCTCTAGATAGCGGGCTACCCTT
>JBFZES010000341.1:0-2839 GCA_041306725.1 Spirochaetaceae bacterium
GCGCATGGGCGGCGGGGATTCTGATTCCAATGCCCGTCTGCGTACCGCCATGCTCAAGGCCAGGGCCGCCAACATGCCCAAGGACAACGTAGAGCGCGCCATCAAGAAGGGCACCGGCGAGCTTGGCGGAGCCATATACGAGGAACTTACCTACGAAGCCTACGCCCCCGGCGGCATAGCCATACTGATAGAAGTCCTTACCGATAACAAGAACCGCGCGGCGGCCGAGGTGCGCAATATACTGAACCGCGCCGGCGGCTCCCTCGCTACCTCCAACGCGGTGGCCAGGCTCTTCAACCGCAAGGGCGTCATATCCCTCGACGGCGAGAAGTACACCGAAGATCAGGTGATGGAAGTGGCCCTTGAGGCCGGCGCCGACGATATAGTCAACGAAGGCGGCGAGCTCGTCGTGTATACCACGCCCGAGGCCTTTGAGGCCGTGCTCAACGCCATAAACGAAAAGGGCATGGAAACGGACGGCGCCGAGGTATCCATGATACCCGAAAGCTACGTGGACATGGATAAGGACGCGGGCTCCAAGGTGAGCAAGCTCGTCGACAAGCTCGAAGAGAACGACGACGTGCAGAGCGTATACCACAACGCCAACCTTCCCGAGGAAGACGAGGAGTAGGCGTGGCGCAAGGCCTGGTCCGCGTCCTTGGCGTGGATCCCGGCCTGGCTTCGGTAGGATGGGGCGTCGTCGACACGGACGGCGCCCGTCTTTTTTATCGGGGCCATGGCTGCATAGCCACTCCCTCCACCATGGAAATCGTCGAACGCCTGGCGCTCATACGCGACGGGCTCTTGGCGGTAGCCGACGAGTATAAGCCCGCCGAACTGGCGGTGGAGGGCCTCTTCTTCTCGCGCAACGTGACGAGCGCCATGTCCGTGGCCGAGGTGCGCGGGGTCATACGCCTCGCCTTCCGCGATCGCGGCATAGCCCAGACCGAGTACCTGCCCAACGCCGTGAAACTGGCCGCGGCGGGTTCGGCCAGCGCGGGCAAGGCGGACGTGCAGAGCTTCATTAAGATGGTGCTGGGCCTGGCGGCCGTGCCCAAGCCCGACCACGCCGCCGACGCCCTGGCCGTGGCCGTATGCCATTGCCAGCATAGGCAATGGCTCAAGCTTTAAGCGCGCGTCCGCGCGGGCAAGCCGCGCCGTCGTTCTTTCTCGCCGGCCAAGGCCGGCCCTCCGATATGCCGTCCCGCTAGAGAAAAGGCCATGACAGCCGCGCTTCGTTCCTGCTATACTGCCTCCCATGATTAACGCGATAAGCGGCATATTGTGCCATAAGGGGCTCGACTCCATACGCATAGACAATCACGGCGTGGAGTGGGAGTTTTCCGTGCCAGCCCGCTCGGTAGACGGCTTCGGGCGCCTGGGCGATAGCGTGCGGGTGCTTACCTGGCTCCTGCACCGCGAAGACCAGATGAAGCTCTACGGCTTTCCCAGCGAGGCGGAGCGGACGGTCTTTCTTGAATTGCTCACGGTGGACGGCATAGGCCCTAAGCAGGCCTTGAAGATCTTAGGCGGCATAGGGGCCGCAGAGCTTGAGCGCGCGCTCGAGGGCGAGGACCTCGCGCGCCTGGAGGCCATACCGGGCTTGGGCAAGAAGACCGCCCAAAAGCTCGTGTTCTCGCTCAAGGGCAAGCTGCCCTCGTCGCTGTCCTCGCGCCCGCGGCCGGAGAACGAAGGCCCCCATGAGGATATCGTGCGAGCGCTCGCCGACTTAGGCTACGACCGCAAGCGCGCCGCGGAAACCGTGCGCGCTATAGCGTCAGAGTCCTCTTCTCTTCCCGCCGACAGCGCGGACCGCGAGCGCGAGCTGTTCCGCAGGGCCATGGTGGCCCTGAGCGGCGCCTAGGCCATGAACGAAGCCGGCATGGTGACGGGCAGCTTCCTGCCCGGCGAAGACGAGCGGGAAAACGCGCTGCGCCCGCGCCTCCTGTCCGAATTCCTGGGGCAGGCGGGCATAAAGGAAAACCTCTCCATATTCATACGCGCCGCCCGCGAACGCGGCGAGCCTTTAGACCACGTCTTTCTCATAGGCCCGCCGGGGCTTGGCAAGACGACGCTCGCCGGCATAGTCAGCAGGGAGCTCGAGGCCGACTTCAAAGTGACGAGCGCCCCGGCCCTTGAGAAGCCCAAAGACCTGGCCGGCATACTGACCACCCTGGCCCCGCGCACCGTATTCTTCATCGACGAGATACATCGCCTAAAGCCGGCCATAGAGGAAATGCTCTACATGGCCATGGAGGACGGGGAACTGGACTTTATCATAGGCCAAGGCCCCAGCGCGCGTACCCTGCGCATACCCCTGCCGCCCTTTACCCTGGTGGGAGCCACCACCCGCGCGGGCATGGTGGGCAGCCCCCTCGTGAGCCGCTTCGGCATTAGCGTGCGCCTTGGCTTCTACGAGAAGTCCGACGTCATGGCCATACTCAGGCGCTCCGCGGGCATACTCGATATAAAGCTCGAGGAGCCCGCCGCCGTGTCGCTCGCCGACGCGAGCAGGGGCACGCCCCGCGTGGCTAACAGGCTCCTGCGGCGCATGCGGGACTTTGCCCAGGTGGACGGCGGCGGCGTCATAAGCCAGGCGGTGGTCAAGCGCGGGCTGTCCATGCTCGAGGTGGACGGCTACGGACTCGAGCGCCATGACCGCGACGTGCTCAAGAGCATCATAGAGAAAGTCGGCGGCGGCCCCGTGGGCGCCGATCCCCGTGCCGTATCCACGAACCAGAGCGTGGAAACCCTCGAGGATTACGTGGAGCCCGACCTTATACTGGCGGGCTTCCTTATGCGCACGCCCCGCGGTCGCGTGGCAACGCCTCTTGAATAC
>JBFZES010000342.1:0-8496 GCA_041306725.1 Spirochaetaceae bacterium
CAGGGCCTGCGCGAGGCGGTGGACTTCGCCAAGAAGATAGCCGACTCCCGTTCCACCGTCCTGCTTTCAGGCGAGACGGGCACCGGCAAGGAAATTTTCGCCCAGTCCATACATAACGCGGGCTCGCGGCGGGAAGAGGCCTTCGTCGTGGTCAATTGCGGGGCTATTCCCCGCACGCTTATAGAGTCGGAACTCTTCGGCTATGCCGACGGGGCCTTCACCGGCGCCAAGCGCGGCGGCCAGGCGGGCAAATTCGAGATAGCCGACGGCGGCACCATCTTCCTCGACGAGATAGGCGAAATGCCGCTGGATATGCAGACCCGCCTGCTCCGCGTCATAGAGGAAGGCACGGTGCAGCGCATAGGAGAGGGCAGGCAAATACCCGTTGACGTGCGCATCATTGCCGCGAGCAACAGGGAACTGCTCGACGAGGTGGAGCGGGGCAATTTTAGGCGAGATCTATTCTACCGGCTTAACGTGCTGCCTATACGCCTGCCCGCGCTCCGCGAACGCAAGGACGATATACCCATACTCGTACGGCTCTATATGGACAAGCTGTCCAAGAAGCTTAACAAGAAGCCGGTTCACATAAGCCAGGACTACATGGACGCCTTAAGCGCCCAAGCCTGGCCCGGCAATATACGGGAACTGGAAAACATGCTTGAGCTCATCATCAATACGGAGCGCCTGCCGATCTTAAGCCAGCCGGACGCGGAAGCCGCGCTGCATGCCGCGCAGCCGGGCCATCCCTATGGCCTAAGCCTCGCCAATCAGCAGCCGAGCCCTGGAGCGCTCAGCAGCTTGGAGGATGCAGAAGCCCGCCACATACGCAACGTGCTCAGCGGCGCCGGCAATAACGTGTCCCATGCGGCAAAACGCCTCGGCATAGGCCGCAATACGCTCTATCGCAAGATGCAGCGTTACCGTATCGCCCATGCGGAGGATGAGAACTGTTCCATTGTGGATACGCTTGACGACCAAGGCCCTGCTCCATAATGGACCACTGTTCCACTATGGCTCTAACAGTATAGGCGCACAGCGGGCACTATCACGCATACACAGCGATATGATGCGGTATGTCGCATTCAATACTCTCTTTAGCTTTTGGCATGCTTACTGCTAGATAGTAAGCAAACCAGAGCTAAGGAGCAAACATGGATACTATACTTCGCATTAACGTAGCCGCAAACGGCGGGCCGAAGGCAAAAGCCGAACCCGTAGGCGCTTATGCCGGCATGGGCGGCCGCGCGCTTACCTCGCATATGATAGCGAAAGAAGTGCCGCCCCTCTGCCACGCGCTCGGGCCGGAGAATAAGATAGTCATAGCGCCAGGGCTCCTGTCCGGCACGGCGGCAGGCCAATCGGGGCGCCTATCCATAGGCTGCAAGAGCCCGCTTACCGGCGGCATAAAAGAAGCGAACGCGGGCGGGCAGGCCGCTCAGGTACTGGCGCGCTTAGGCTACGCCGCCGTAGTCCTTGAAGGCGAAGCGGCGGACGATAAGCTTTACCTCGTCTATATCAACAAGGATGGCGTCAAGATAGAATCCGCCGCCGCGTACAAGGGCTTAGGCAATTACGAGCTTATCGACCGCATCAAGGAACGCTTCGGAGACAAGGTAGCCTGCATATCCATAGGGCCGGCCGGCGAGTACCGTATGGCAGCGGCCTCCATAGCCTGTACCGATATGGAAATGCACCCCACCAGGCACGCGGGCCGCGGCGGCGTTGGAGCGGTCATGGGCTCGAAGGGCATAAAGGTCATCGTCATAGACGACGCCGGCGCCGCCATGCGCCAGCCTAAGGATCCGGAAAAATTTAAGGCGGCCAACAAGGCCTGGGTGGAAGGGCTCAAGAAGCACCCGGTAACCGGCGGCGGCCTTCCCGCCTACGGCACCAACGTGCTCACCAACATCATAAACGAAGCCGGCGGCTTCCCCACCAACAACTTCAAGACCGGCCAGTTCAAGGGCGCTTCCAAGATATCGGGCGAGAGCTTCGCCGCCACCATGACGGAGCGCGGCGGCCAGGCCACGCACGGTTGCCATCGCGGCTGCGTCATACAGTGCTCGGGCATATACAACGATAAGAACGGCAAGTTCCTCACTAAGCAGCCCGAGTACGAAACCGTATGGGCCCATGGCGCGAACTGCGGCATAGACGACATGGATACCATAGCCATGCTCGACCGTCTCGACGACGACTTCGGACTGGATACCATAGAAATGGGCGCGACCGTGGCCGTAGCCATGGACGCGGGCGTGCTCAAGTTCGGCGACGCCGCCGGGGCCATAGAGCTCATCAAGGAAGTCGGCAAAGGCAGCCCGCTCGGCCGCATCATAGGCGGAGGCGCCGCGGCAACCGCAAAGGCCTTCGGCCTGGAACGCGCCCCGGTGGTAAAGGGACAGGCTATGCCGGCCTATGACCCCCGCGCCATCATGGGCATAGGCGTCACCTACGCCACGAGCCCCATGGGCGCCGACCACACCGCCGGCTACGCCATAGCCACGAACATACTCAAGGTGGGCGGCTTCGTGGATCCCTTAAAACCCGAAGGCCAGATAGAGCTGTCGCGCAACCTCCAGATAGCCACCGCGGCTATAGACTCGACCGGCATGTGCCTCTTCATAGCCTTCGCCGTGCTCGATCAGCCCGAAACATTCCAGGCCTTACTCGACCTCTTGAACTCTTTCCATGGGCTCTCGCTCACCGGCGACGATGTAACGGCGCTTGGCAAGTCCATACTGACGGCAGAACGGGACTTTAACAAAGCCGCTGGCTTTACCAAGGAGATGGACAGGCTTCCTTCCTATTTTAAGCGCGAGGCACTGGATCCCCATAAGGTTACCTTCACCGTAAGCGACGAAGAGCTCGATCAGGTATTCAATTGGTAGATAGTTTTTCAAACGCGGGCGGAGACAAGCTCTCCGCACCGGGCGGGCCTTCCTGGGCGATGCTTTCGGGTATCGTCCAGGAGGGCTTTGCCCTCTACGGCTTAGAAGGCCAGAGCCTGCGAGACTTCATGCGCGGCCCCTTGGGCATGAGCGACGCATATATCGAAGGCGCTGTAAGCACGGTATTCCTTGACTACAAACCCGTCGACGATTTAGACGGTGCCGTCATTAGCCCCGACTGTCTCGTATCGCTATCCGCGGCCATGCCGGGGCTCGTCGGGGCTGTCATGCGAAGGAATAGCCCCTATGCGTCCTTCCGCGAGGCTATTAGCCACGGAAGACCAACGGGGCAGGATGCGGCCGCCGGGTGTAGGCGCTGTATCGTGCGCGTCAAGCTTTTTAACGCCGTCATGCGCGAGCATGGCCCCTTGATCCTAGCCCGGGGCATACTGCTTGAGCCTGAGCGCATAAGCGCGGCGCTCGGCGCTCCTCTGCCCTCCGGCTACGCGAGCGAGCCTGGAGCGCCGGGCTTACTCCTCCTGCGCGCTCTAGGCAAGGCCGGCGCTGAAGCCCAAACAGGCAAGCCAGGCGCGCCAGGCGCTCCCCTCCCCTAAAGATCCATGCTATACTGGGCGCAAAGCCATGATGACCATAAGCATTAAGCTCTTCGCGTCATTACGAGAGGGGCGCTTCGACGCCGATACCCGCGCCTTAAACGAAGGCGCCACGGTGCGCGACGCCCTGGATCTAATAGGCGTAACTGCCGCCGAGGCGGCGGTGCTCTTCGTGAACAGCAGGCATACCGACCCAGAGCGGCCGCTTGCCGACGGCGACAGCCTCGCGGTATTCCCGCCCGTGGGAGGCGGCTGAGCATGGGCGCGGGCATAGGGGATTTTTTAAAGGCCAGCCTCGAAGGCGGCTTCGTGCCTTGGGCCGCTGAACGCGAAGCGGCCCAGCGCTACGGCTTGGACGCGCGCTCGGTGGAGGCGGCGGCCCTTGACCGGGGGCTGCTGCCCGCCCGCTATGCGCGCAACGAGGGCAGCCTCGGCATAGAAGGCCAAAAGGCGCTCCACGGCGCGCGCGCGCTCGTGGCGGGCTGCGGCGGCCTTGGCGGCCACCTTATCGAGGGATTAGCCAGGCTCGGCGTAGGCTCTATCGTAGCCGTCGACCCCGACCGCTTCGACGAAAGCAACCTGAACAGGCAGGCTCTGTGCACCATGGAGAACCTTGGGCGGCCCAAGGCCGACGAAGCGGCGCGGCGCGTAGCGCTTATCAACCCCGCCTGCGCCGTTTTTCCCCTATGCGAGCGCCTAAACACAGTAAACGCGGACGCCCTGCTTGCCGGGATACACATAGCCCTGGATGGCCTCGATAGCGTAAGCGCCCGCATAGCCCTTTCCGAAGCCTGCGCCCGCCTGGGCGTAACGCTCGTGCACGCCGCCGTGGCCGGCTGGTACGGCCAGGCATCCACTCAAGGGGGGGGCCCCGGCGCGACAGCCAGCGTCGCCCGGCTGTATGAGCTGGCCGCCGGTACCGCGGACCGCGGCGACGAACAGCGCCTGGGCAACCAGGCTTACGGCCCCGCCTTCGCCGCCGCCGTCCAGCTTGCCGAGGCCTGCAGAATCATATGCGGCAAGGCGCCCGCCCTTGCCATGAAGCTCTACAGCTACGACTTGTCGGCCATGGGCAGCGCGATCTTCGACTTAGGCTGAGCGGGAGCTTTCTACGCCTATCGCTCTATGGATTCCGCTCGGCCGGGCCCAAGCTCGGCCGCGGCGTTCAGGCTAGCCCGCGAAAGCAGGTCCTCGAGCGCTAGCCACTCTTCATCGCTAAAACCCGCCTGCAGGCGGCCTAGCCATAGCGCGGCGGTTTCCTCGGCCTTGGCCCGCGCGTCTATGCCGCGCGGGCTCAATTCTATGAGCCGCTCTCGGCCGTCGCGGGCGGATGGCAGCCGCTTTACGTAGCCAAGCGCGTCGAGGGCCGCGAGCGCCCTCGTCACGTTGGCCTTGTCCACGCGGAGGCGCTCCGCCAGCGTATCCTGGTTTATGCGTTCCCCCTTAGCCAAGGCCAGGATATAGGCTTGCTGGCCGGGGCCGAGCCCTAAGGGCTTAAGCCGCTTCGAGAAATACGCGCCGGCCGCCCGGTTAAGGAGCGATATGGCGCGTCCGAATTCATTGCCGCTTTCCATGGCTAGCGCGCCTCAGCGCTCTGGGGCAGGAAAAGCGCCTTATGATCGCTTAAGAACGCTTCGAGGCCGCGGGGTTCCCTGCCTAAGAGCCTGCGCGTATCGTCCGCGCTTATATCGCCCCTGCCCAGCTTTACGACCGTGTACAGAGCCAGCATGACGAGGCTCATGCCCAAGGCCCTGCCCTTTTTCATATGGTAGGCAAGAAAGCGCAGCGCGCCGGGGTTTTCATAGCGTATGGGCCTGCCCAGGGCGGCGGACAGCTCCGCGGCCAATTCGCCGTAGCTGTAGCTTTTTGGCCCGCTTAGGGTGTAGGCCGCGCGCGTATGCCCCCCTGAGCTCAGTATCAAAGCCGCCGCCTCGGCTATATCGCGCGCATCGATGAAATTGGTCCTGCCCTTCCCCGCCGGCACGAAGAGCCTCTGTTCGTCTCGTATCTCCGGCAGATGCGTCGTGCTGAGGTTCTGCATGAAGAAACTCGGCCGCAAGAAGGTAAAGGGCAGGCCAAGCTCCTCACAGAGCTCTTCTATGCGGTGATGGGGTACCCAGCGATTGCCTTCGGCGCCTTGCACCGACAAGAAGACGAGGCCGCGCAGGCCCTGGTCCTTGAGCCGCCGCAAGAACGGGGCCATATCCCTGTCTATCTTTGACAGCTGCGGAGGCCGCATGAGAAAGACCCTGTCCACGCCAGCAAGGCAGGCTTCCCAGCTTTGCGGATCGCTAAAATCGAAAGCCCGGTAACAAAGGCGCCCTTGATCGGGCTTAAGCGAGCGGGCCGTTACCGCGGCCACGACGCTTTCTCCCGCGGCCAGCAGGTATTCCGCCAATGCGCTTCCTACATTGCCCGATGCCCCCGTAACTAAAATCGCCTGTCCCATGCCGCGCTCCTTATAGTTGCTTACGCAACTATATTAGCGGACTTATGGTTGCGCTGTCAACTATCCGCCGATAGGGAGCTTGGGATGCAACTAGAATCAATCGCAGGCGTTGCCGGAGAGCTTCAGAATAAGGCCGGCCAGCTGGGCCACGTCGCAGGGCTTATGCAGGGTGGCGCTCAAGCCCAACTCCGCGTCAAGAGACTGCAGCTGCTCCCGTTCCGCGTATCCGGTAAGCACGATAAGAGGCAGTCCCGGATAGACGGCGCGCACCCGCCGCAGGAACTCGTCCCCGCCCATGCCCGGCATGCGCCAGTCGCTCACCACCGCCGCCAAAGGCCGCCCTTCCTGCGCTAGCGCGTTCAGGCAGGCAAGGGCGGACTCGCCGGAAAGGGCGGTCTCGCAGCGGTACGCGGAGCCGAGCGCGCGGTTCAGGCTGTGCCGCAGCGAGAGGAGTATGAGCGCCTCGTCGTCCACGCAGAGCACGATACGCTCAGTCATACAGACCCTCCGTTTCCTTGCCGCCCTTGATCACGCCCTCGAGGGGAAGCGAAACGGTAAACGCCGTGCGCCCAGGCCGCGACTCAAAAGTCAACGCGCCCCGGTGCGTGCGCACGATCTCATGCGCTATGGACAGGCCAAGGCCCGTGCCCGCGCCTTCGGGCTTGGTGGTGAAGAAGGGCTCGAAAATGCTTTGCCCGATGTGGGGTTCTATGCCTGGCCCGGTATCCTCCACGCTCACGATCAGCGCGTCCTCCCGCAGCCTGCCCCGAATGGCCAGTACGCCCGTATCTCCCATGGCGTCGATGGCGTTCCCCACAAGATTCATCCACACCTGTTGGAGCTGCTCGGCGTAGCAGCGGTAGAGCGGCAAGCCCGCGTAGTCGCGGGTAAGGCTTATGCCCGAGCCGAGACGGCTGGCATACAGCGCAAGCACCGCATCGAGTTGGACGGGCAAGGATACGATAGCCGCTTCGCCCTTGTGGTCCTGATGGGAGTATATGCGCAGCGCCTGTATGACCGTGCTCATGCGCGCTATCGCCTCCACCATGACCCCGTGGAACGCGGCGCGCGCCGCGGCCGCCTTAGCCGCCGCCAGCAGAGCCTTTGAAGCCTCGCCAAGGAGGCGCGCCCCTTCCGCGTCCGGCTCCAGCATGCCTATATCCAGGCAACGGTCGATTAACGCCGGGCTGGCCTCGAAGCCGAGCTTGGCAAGGCTTAACTGGAGCGTTCGCCTCGCGGCCTGGGTATCGGCTTGGGAAGCGCCGGGTACGCGCTTGGCCATGATGCGGGCAAGGCTATCCCCCTCCTCCCGCGATAGCGGCCCCGCCTCGCTATCGCCGCAGGGCTCGAAAGCGTCGGAGAGGCTATCCGCCGCCAGGAGCAGAGCCTGCAGCGGGGAATTAAGCTCATGCGCAAGGCCGGAGATCAGGGTACCGAGGGCCGACAATTTCTCCGCCTTCATGAGCATGGCCGAGCGCGCGGCCACTTTGCGCTCAAGTTCGCTATTGGCGAAGCGGAGCTTGGACGTAAGCGCGCGGATAACAAGCGCCGATACCAGGGTGGCGAGAAGGAGGGTAACGAGGCCCGCGATGAGCCAGGCGGGCACCACCGCCGTCTCGGTGCGCTCATGGCCGAGCCAGGAGCGCTGAAGTTCGTAATAGTACGAGGATGGGTCGGCTTTAAGCTGGCCATAACGCTCTATGATGGCGTCGAATTCCTTGCGATGCCCGCTCTTCTTAGAGAGCGCGGGATAGGAACTAAAAGGGGCGAATACTATCGTCGTGGGCTGCACCCGCTTTTCCGCGGCCACGAACAAGTTCGACTGCACCCCGCCATAAATCTCGCCGTTTTCCACAGCCTCCACGAGTTCGTCGAAGCCTTCGTACTCGACTATGCGGCAGGAGAGGGCAAGGCTGTCCACATAGCCGCGGAAGTTATCGCCATTGCGGTCATCCGCCACCACGCCTATCCTCTTGTGCTGCAGGTCGAGCACCGATTCAAGCCGGGCGTCCAGCGCTATGAAAAGCTGGCTCCAGCCGGCGAATACGGCGCTTTCGGGAAAGACGAAATACTCTTCCCGTTCCGGGTTTCGCACCAGCGTGGTAAAGAAATCCACCGAGCCGTCCATAAGCGCGGGATAGAGTTCCGGGAAGGGCGCTACCTTGAAGCTGTAGGCTATGCCAAGCTCATCCATGATACGGGAGTACAGCTCGATGAAAAGGCCGGTGGGCTTGCCCGCGGCGTCGACATAGGTCGTCGGCGGCGCATTAGGCACGAGGCCCCATACAAGGCTTGATTCCTGGGCGCTGAGCGACGCAGGCGCCGCCAAGAGCGAGAGCGCGAATGCGAACAGCGCCACGGCGAAACTGCGTTTCATGGCTTCACCTACTCGCCGATGATTTTTACCAGGACGCGCTTGCGCCGCCGGCCGTCGAATTCTCCGTAAAATATGCGTTCCCAAGGACCGAAATGCAAGGCTGCGCCGGTAATGGCCACCACCACCTCGCGGCCGAAAAGCTGCCGCTTCATATGGGCGTCCGCG
>JBFZES010000343.1:0-6550 GCA_041306725.1 Spirochaetaceae bacterium
GACCTCGGCACTGGCCTCGATACGGTTACGGCCAAGGCCGCCGCCGAGATCATGGGCCTCGATATGGCCGACGTGTCCGTCATATCGGGGGACACCGACATAACGCCCTTCGACAAAGGCGCCTACGCCAGCTCAGGCACCTATTTCTCGGGCAACGCGGCCGTGCGCGCCGCCGAGGACCTGCGCGGCAAGTGCCTCGCCGTGGCCTCCAGCATACTGGGCGAGGCGGTCGAGGACCTTACGCTCGTCCACCGCGGCCTCATACGGGGCAAGCGCGGCGAAATAAGCCTGGCCAAGCTCGCCCACCTGGCCATACAGGGAGAGGGCCACCACGAGCTATCCGGCCACGGCAACTTCAAGACCGACCACGCGGCCTTCCCCTACGGCGCGCACTTCGCGCAGCTGGCGGTGAACGAGCGCACGGGAGAAGTAAAGCTCTTGCGCTTCCACGCCTATCAGGACTGCGGCACGCCCATAAACCCGGCCCTCGCCATGGGCCAGATATACGGCGGCGTCATGAAGGCCGTGGGACACTCGCTCTACGAGGAACTCCTCTTCGACGACGAGGGGCGGCCCTTGAACACCAACTTCCTCGACTACAAGATACCCTCGGTGTTCGAGCTGCCTGACGACTTCCACGTTGAACTCGTGCCCGTGGCCGACGAGGTAGGACCCTTCGGCGGCAAGAGCGTGTCGGAGATAGCGCTAAACGGCGCCGCCCCCGCCATAGCCATAGCGATACACGACGCCGTCGGCGCCTGGTGCCGCGAGTGGCCCTTCACGCCGGAACGCCTACTCAGGGCGATGGGGCGATTGTGATTCTAGATTCTAGATTCTAGATTCTTCTTCTAAAGAATCTAGTAGCTAGAATCTAGAATGGGGAGTGCGGACGTCGGGTTTAAGAACCAGGTAGCCAGGGCTTGAGTGCGGAGGCATACGGATATGGAAGACCGTGAGGGACTGCGGAGCAAACCAGGTGCAAAAAGCTTCGAAGACCTGCTCGTTTGGCAGAAAGCGCATTGTGCCACCCTCGCCGTCTATCGATATACCGCCGGCTTCCCACCGTCCGAGCTCTACGGCTTAAGCTCGCAATTCCGACGTGCGGCCGTTTCAGTACCGGCGAATATCGCCGAAGGCTTCAAAAGGAGGGGCAAGTCTGACAAGATACGATTCTATAATATCGCGCAAGCTTCGCTAGAGGAGGCTCGTTATTACGTGATCTTAGCCAGAGACCTTGGCTACGGTTCGCCCAAAGAGGCGGGAGCACTGCTCGACGAAACCGGCAAGCTCCTCGATTCGTACCAACGCGCCATACAGTCTTCCAAGACTTAACTTCTGCATTCTAGATTCTGTATTCTGTATTCTAGATTCTAGATTCTGTATTCTATACTTTGCTACTTAACAAGGAGCCCCCCATGACCACGAACGAAATACGCGCGCTCATCGACCAGCTCGCGTCCAAGAAGATCGACATGTACCACAAGGACTTCCTGCTCACCTGGGAGAAGTCCCGCGACGAGCTTGAGGCTACCTACCTGGTTGCGGATGCCCTGCGCGAGATGCGCCAGGCGAACATCGATACCAGGCTATGGCAGAACGGCATAGCCGTATCCAATTTCAGGGACAACAGCACCCGCACCCGCTTCTCCTATGCCAGCGCCTCGGATCTCCTGGGCCTCTACGTGCAGGACCTGGACGAGGGCAAGAGCCAGATAGCCCACGGCGAGACCGTGCGCGAGACGGCCAACATGATCAGCTTCCTCTCCGAGGCCATAGGCATACGCGATGACATGTACCTAGGCGAGGGCGACAAGTACCAGCGCGAAGTGGCCAAGAGCCTGGACGAGGGCCTGGCCGCCGGCGTCCTGCCCGATCGCCCCACCGTGGTGAATCTCCAGAGCGACATAGACCATCCCACGCAGTCCATGGCCGACATCCTGCACCTGGCCCACCACTTCGGCGGCCTCGATAAGCTCAAGGGCAAGAAGATAGCCATGACCTGGGCCTACAGCCCCTCCTACGGCAAGCCCCTGTCCGTGCCCCAGGGCATCATAGGCCTGGCTAGCCGCTTCGGCATGGACGTATCCCTCGCCCACCCCGAAGGCTATGACCTCATACCCGAAGTCGTAGAGCTGTCCAAAAAGCAGGCCAAGGCTTCAGGCGGCTCCTTCCAGCACGTCAACTCCATGGAGGAAGCCTTCAAGGGCGCCGACATCGTGTACCCCAAGAGCTGGGCGCCTTATGACGTCATGCAGAAACGCGTTCCCCTCTTGCACAACGGCGACCAGGCCGGCCTCAAAGACCTCGAGAAGCAGTGCCTGGCCAACAATGCTAAATTTATGGACTGGGAATGCACAGAAGAGAAGATGAAGCTGACCAAGGGCGGCAAGGCCCTGTACATGCACTGCCTCCCCGCCGATATCACCGGAGTATCCTGCAAGGCAGGCGAAGTGGCCGACAGCGTATTCGACCGCTACCGCGACGACACCTATAGGGAAGCGTCCTACAAGCCCTATATCATCGCCGCCATGATACTCCTCGGAAAACGCAAAGATCCAGCCGCCACCCTGCGGGCCCTGCTCGCGCGCAACGCCGCCCGCCAAGTGCTCTAGCTCCTCGTTTCGACGCGTTAAGGCGCTCCCGCCCGGGAGCGCCTTTTTTATTTGCCCGGGCGGCTATACTTCTGTATATTAACCCTAAGCTATCGCGATCCTATCGGATAGCAAGGTTAAGGACCGCTCCGTATGGAGGGTCATTTTATAAGCCGGTCCCTTTACGGACGGCGGGCGCGGCTCACGCAGGCGCCGGGAGTACCCTATGCATTTCCAATTCAACCAATCAGAAGCCTTTGAAGACCTCGCCAAGATGGCCGACCGCTTCGGCAAGTGCGTAAAAGAAGCGATGGACGATCCGGAATTAGCCGAGAAATTCCGCCGCTTCGGCGCTCAGTTCGATACCGGCAGCCCTTTTGAAAAGGATAGCCAGCGCGGCCGCAAGGCTCATGAGCCCAAGGCTTATCCTAGCCACGGCCCCCGCATGAACCGCTACCGCGATGCCGAAGGAGCCCTCGTATTCGAATTCCTGCTCCCTGGCTTCGAACTCTCGGGGATAGACCTTCGCTTCCGTGACGACACCATGTACCTTTCGGCTATACTGCCCCAGGGTATCGCGGAACAAGCCGCAAAGCGCAATGTTAGCCAGGGCTTCAGCCTTAGCGATTTTGAGCGCCTTGAGTTCTCGGTAAGCGGTGACGACTACGATCAGGGGCGGGCCAAGGCGGTCATGCGCAATGGCATACTTACCATACGCATACCCGCAAAGGATCCCGCCGATGATCCCAATTCTATCAAGATAGAGATCGTTAAAGAAGGCAATTGATTTACCCCAAGTAAGGCCCGATCGGACGCGCCCGCGCCTGATCGGGCCTTTTTTTGTCCGCGCCGCCATTACGCCGTAGGCTTGCTTCGCAGAGCTAGTTTAAGCTTGCCGCAGAGCGCCTAGCCGGGATAGAGTGGGGTAATGACGCGCGCATCGGAGCATGAAAACGGCAGGTTCGATCTCTATTACCGCGGAGGCTGGGCCTATCTTGCCGTTTTCCCTCCCCAGGGCTCTGGCAGGCCCGTCTACCCAGAAGACATAGAAAACCGCATGCGTCTCCTAGGCGTGCCAAGCGTAAGCGCCAGGACCCTGCGCGACGCCATACAGGAAGCCAGCGCTAAGGCCGTAGCTATAGTCGAATGGCCCAATGGCCGCTCCCTGGCCTCCGAACTCAGCGTAAGCATAGCCAAAGACGGCATGAGCGCTTACCTGACGGCTAGCCACCCCAAAAAGGGAGCGGCCCCTCCTACCCTGTCCGAACTGATGACGGCTCTAGGCGAAGCGGGTGTGAGCTACGGCATCGACAACGACGCGCTTGAATCCGTTGTAGCCGGTTCCTACTACGATAGGCCCATACCGGTAGCCGCGGGCACGGAGCCCATTTACGGGCGAGCGCACCGCATCGAGTACCACTTTAATACCAACAGGGGCCGCCCCTATCTGGAAATGGACTTCGGGCGCATCGATATGAAGGAACTCAACTTCATAGAGAACAAGCGCAAGGGGGAGCTCCTAGCCAGCCTGGTCGCTCCGGTCAGGGCTATGGATGGCCAGACGGTACGAGGCGAACGCATACCCGCGGAAACGGATAGCCAGATCGTAGAACTGAAAGCCGGGGCAAATACGGCCTTGTCCGAAGACGGCACTATGCTCTACGCCCTCTGCGACGGCAATGTGCGCATAGCCAAGGGCGCTATACTCGTCGAGCCGGTCATCGTCGTCAAGAACGTAAACTTTGAAACGGGGAACATACGTTTCGATGGCTCGGTCGTTATCGAGGGAGGCATAGCGGACGGCTTCAGCGTGGAAGCGGGCGGCGACATACAGGTGGCCAGCGGCGTCGGCAAGGCTATGCTCAAGGCAGGGGGCAGCGTGCTGCTTAAAACCGGCATAAACGGCAATGGCGTAGGCAGCATAGAGTGCGAGGGCGATATCTTCGCCAAATACCTGGAGAGCTGCGCCGTGCGCTGCGGGGGCAACGCCTTCGTGGAGGAAGCCATCCTGAACTCTACGCTCATCGCCGGGAAAAACTGCGTGCTCAACGGCAAACGTTCCGAAGTCATAGCCAGCCAGCTCATAGCGGGCGGCAGCTTCTGGTGCAAGAAGCTCGGCAACTTCAATGAGGCCCCTACCAGCGTGCAGCTTGGCGTGGACCCGGGCCTTATACTCGAGTATCGTTCCGTATGCTCGGGGCTTGAGAGCGCCCAGAAGGCCTACGACAAGGCCGAGCATCAGCTTGAGCTTGTATCCAAGCTTACGCGCGATGCGCAAAGCGACGAGCGCCTAGCCCAGGCGCAGCTTCAGCTCCGCGAAAACCTTGAGAAGCTTAGCGTTGAACTATCCTCTTACAAGGCGCGCCAGCCGCGCCTGCGCGAGCGTATCGTGGCCGCCCGCGCGAGCATGGCGGTCATCGAGGATACCTTGTACAAGGGCGTTACCATTCATTTCGGCACGGTAGAATACCGCGCGCCTGACGCGGGCGCGCGCAAGATCATATTAAAGGCCCGCGACGGCCATATAGTAGAGGCTGGCTTTAACTACCGCGATCGCCCCACTCTCGACTTTAGCGCCGAGGAGGATGGGGCTCAATATGTCCAAACCGTAGATCTCGATGAGCCGAAATTCCCTCAAGACAGCGCCAATGGCTTCTACCGCTAGCCCTGCGCTTTTTCCCTTAGGCGGCGCAGTTCGCGCTCGACCGTAGCGGGAGCGGGGCCGCCTATATGGCCGCGCCTATCCACGCAGGCGGCGGGGTCCAGCCAAGCCTTGAGCGAGCCGGGCTCCAGCCCGGCCTGCGCGAACGCGGGCGATGCGCGCTCAAGCTCCCCGTCGCTCAGTTCATGGAGTCGCTTGCCGGCTCCTTCCGCGGCCGCTATGGCAGCCTTGGTGGCCCCATAGGCGTCCCTGAAGGGTATGCCTTTCGTCACGAGCAATTCCGCGAGGTCGGTCGCCTCCACGAAACCCTCGTCAAGCGCTGCGCGCATATTCTCGGGTTTCGGTATAAGGGCCGCGACGAGGAGCGCGAAAGCCTCAAGGCAGCCGTCCACGGTCTTCACGAGTTCGAAGACTATAGCCTTATCCTCCTGCATATCGCGCGCATAGCCTAAGGGCACCCCTTTTTGCAGGGTTAAGAGGGCCATGAGCCCGCCGAAGGCTCCCGCCGATTTGCCGCGTATGAGTTCGGCAACGTCAGGGTTGCGCTTCTGCGGCATAATGCTCGAACCGGTGGAGCAGCTAGGCGACAGCTCGGCAAAGCCGTATTCCGCTCCCGTCCAGAGTATGATCTCTTCGCAGTAGCGCGACAGGTGCATGAGCAGGGTCGAAGCGGACGCAGCGTAGTCCACGCAGGCGTCGCGGTCCGCCGTCGCGTCCATTGCGTTGCGGCTTGGGCGCGAAAAGCCCAGGGCAGCGGCGGTCGCGTCGCGGTCCAGGCCCAGGCCGGAGCCGGCCACCGCGCCTGAGCCTAAGGGGCACTCGTCGGCCCGGCGCCAGGCGTCCACGAAGCGGCTCGCGTCGCGCTCAAGGGCGGCGCACCAGGCGGCGAGGTGAAAGGCGAGGCTTATGGGCTGAGCGCGGCGCATGTGGGTATAGGCTGGCATGAGGGTATGGGTATGCCGCTCCGCAAGCTCCACGATGGCCACGATGCAGGAATTGATCCCGCGCTCGGCGCGCTCAAAGGCCTTGCGAAGGTACAGCCGCAGGTCAAGCGCCACTTGGTCGTTGCGGCTGCGGCCGGCGTGCACGCTCTTTCCCGCCTCCCCTAGGCGCTTGGTTAATTCCGCTTCCACGAAACTATGTACATCCTCGGCCTCGCCGCCGGCCGCCAGGGAACCCGAGGCAGCCTCGCGGAGCATGTCGCTCAGAGCGGCCACAAGCGCCGCCGAGCGCTCCGAAGGCAGTATGCCCTGCGCCCCGAGCATGGCCGCGTGCGCGATTGAGCCTTCTATATCCT
>JBFZES010000344.1:0-3723 GCA_041306725.1 Spirochaetaceae bacterium
GCGCAGAGCAGGGCGATCTCGCCCAGTTCCACGGCCGCGCCGAGGGCGTCCCCTGAATAGCCGCCGAAGGTTTTGCGATACCACTGGCCCACTGCAAGGCCAAGGGCGATGGCGAGCAGGGCGCCTATGAGTATGCTTAAGCCCGCGGCCAGTGGGCCGGCGTACATGCCGAAGAGCAGAGCCGACGGCGCGCTCGCGATGATGAAGCCTAAGGCGGCGCGTTCGGGCCTGGCGCCTGCGAGTGCAGAGCCAAGGCCGGCATCGGTGGCGGCCTCTCCCGAACAAAGCACGACCATGGCTGCCAGCCTGCCTGCGGCCGGGGCCATAGCGAGGGCAGCCCAGGGCAGGGCGCCGCCGGAGCGGAGCAGGCCGGCCGTGGCCGCTAGGCGCAGTACTATGGCTACTACGCCCACGAAGAGCCCGAACGATCCGACGCGCGGGTCTTTCAGGGCCGCCCTGCGCTTGTCCGCGTCGCCGAAGGCGCCGAGCGCGTCCGCGCTGTCCACGAGGCCGTCGAAATGAAAGAGATTGAACGCCGCGTATTGGGCCGCGATGGCGCAGGCCGCGGCGAGCAGGCCGGGGCCGAAGGCGAAGAGCCCCAGGGCCGCCCCGGCGCAGGAGAAAGCGGCGGCCGGCAGGCCTACGAGCGGTATCATCCAATCGGCGTCGGCATAATCCGCCTCTCTTTTCATGCGCGCGGGCAGCCGGGACATAAGCGAGAATACGCTGGCAGCGCGATGGCCAAGGTCGTTCATACTGCGCTCCTTAGGTAGGGCTCAAGCGCCTTGAGCGCGGGCACTATATCCGGCCAGGAGAAGAGCTCTATCTCTACGGTGCCGGTAAAGCTCCTGAACACGCCGTCAAGGGCCTTGAACCAGGCTTCCTCGCCGCTGAAGGGCACGTGGTCGCTCGAGCCGTCATAGCCGTGTATGTGGAACTCGGCCACCCGCTCGATGCGGCCCTTCAGCCAGGCGCTGGGGTCCGCGCCTTCCATGACGAGGTGGCCTAGGTCGGCGCACAGGGGCGGCCGTCCGTAGCGGGAGCCGGCCAGGGCTTCGTCGGCCGCTTCGAACAGCGATAGCCGCGTATTCTCAAGGAAGAAGCGCCCCGGGCCATAGCGCCCGCGCCAGGCATCCATGAGCGCGCAAAAAGCCGGCAAGGCGCCTTCGTCGCGGGGCGGGTGCACCACGTAACTGTCCACGATGCCGTCTATCGCTTGGAGCAGAGCCTCATGCTCGGGGAGGATTTCGTCCGGAAGGTGGGCGCTGTAGCTGAAGTCCCCCCGGTACCCGCGAAGCCCCGCCAGCTCGGCCTCTAGCAGGGCCTCCGTATCGCCGTCGTAGATGAAAAAGAGCAGTTCCACCCTGCGCAGGGCGGTATGGGCCTTGAGCCAGGCTAAATTTTCCAGGTAGGAACCAGGTATTACATAGGAAGGGACGGAAATACGCATGCCGCGCCCGCCTATTTGACCCGAAGGGGCAGGCCCGCCACCAGGAGCTCAACGCGGTCCACGGCGGCGGCGAGCCTGGCGTTGATGAGTCCCAGCGTTAGGCCGTAGCGCCTCGTCATGGGGTCGGCCGGTATGACGCCCATGCCGGTCTCGTTGGTAACGATGACGATATCGGCGGGCATAGCCGCTATGAAGCGCGATAGTATGGCCTCCCAGTCCCCTTCGCGGCCCTGGAAGAACAGATTATTAAGCCACATGGGAATGCAGTCCACGATCATGGAGGGCCGCAGGGCTGCATCGATGGCTATGGGCTCTTCTATGGTTATGAAGGCGCCGGCGCGTTCCTCGCGGTGACGGCGTATGCGCTCGGCCATTTCGTCGTCGAAGGCCGTGGCCGTGGCCAGGAAAAAACGCTCGCCGGGGAGGAAATCCCCGGCGAGCTCTAGGGCGCGGCTCGATTTGCCCGACTTTACGCCGCCTGTCAGTAAGCTTTTCATGGAACGACCATAAGCCCCTGAGGCGCGGCCGTCAAGGCGTCCTGCCTGGTATTACTTCTTCGCCTTCGCGGGCTTGGCAACCGGCTTTGCGGCCGCCTTGGGGGCCTTTACGCTGTCCGGATTGCCTATGCACCCGCGTATGCTGGTCCATACCTTCTTGCAGTCCTTGAGCGGATCGGTTTCGGAGCCGCCGGCTACCCAGGTCTGGAGTATGAGCAACGCGGAGCCTACGAGGCTTAAGGCCGCCGCCTCGATATCCGTGCCCGGAAGGAGCTGGCCCTTAGTGCGCGCCTCTTTCATGCAGTCCATGACCGCCTGCTTATCGCGCTTCTTGATTTCAGCCAGGCGCTCGCGGAGCTTGGGATACTGGCGGAATATGCCATCCGTATGCACGATCAGATAGCAGAAATCCTCGTTATCCTTGAGGGCCGCTATGATCTTGAAATACGCTTCCTCCAGCCTGTCTATGCCGACGAAGCCGTCGGCCTTATAGTAGGTCTGGAACTCTTCGTAGAAGAGCTCCACTACCGCGAAGAGGGACTCGAAAAGCCCGTCCACGCCGTCGAAATGCCTGAAGATGGCCGGCTCAGTAACGCCCGCTTTGCCCGCTATGTTCTTAAGGGTAGCGGCGCGAGGCCCGCCTTCGCGCATGACCAACGAGGCCGAGCGCAGGAGTGCGGACTTGGCTCGGGAGTATGGCAAGCGTTCGCCGAAAATGGTTTGTTCTCTACTCATAATTAAGATAGTAAAGCCTTTCTCGGCTTTAGGGAAGCGTATTATTTATTTTTACTGTAGAAATAATATAGCGTAAATAATTAATGCTATAATTTGTTTCGGATATTAAAACTAATCCGGTCAGAAAAGGGCATGCCGCCGGCACCGAGCGGAAATCCCGCCGGCGGCACGCAAAAGCTAGTTGGCTTCGCCTAAATAAGCGGCCCGTACCCGGTCATCGGCCAGGAGTTCCTTGCCCTTGCCCGCCAGGGTAATGCGGCCTGTTTCCAGCACGTAGCCATAGTCGGCGACCTCAAGGGCGGCCTTGGCGTTTTGCTCGACGAGCAAAACGGTGGTGCCGCCTTTATTGATTTCCTTGACTATGTCGAAGATCATCTTGACTATGAGAGGCGCCAGCCCGAGCGAGGGCTCGTCCATCATGAGCAGCTTAGGCTTGGACATGAGGGCCCTTCCTACCGCGAGCATCTGTTGCTCGCCGCCTGAGAGCGTGCCCGCCTTTTGCTTCATGCGCTCCTTGAGCCTGGGGAAGAGGCCGAATACGCGCTCCCGGTCCGCGGCCACTCCGGGCTTATCATCCCGGGAAAAGGCGCCAAGCGAGAGGTTCTCATCCACGCTCAGGTTGGGGAATACCCGACGGCCCTCGGGGGAGAGCACGATGCCGCGCCGCACTATATCCTTAGTCTGCATGCCGCTGACGGCCTGGCCGTCCCAGCTTACCGTGCCGCCTGAAGGGCGCACGAGGCCTATGATGGCCTTGAGCGTCGTGCTTTTGCCCGCGCCGTTCGCGCCTATGAGGGTGACTATCTTGCCTTCAGGCACCTCAAGGCTAATCCCTTGAAGCGCGTGTATGCCGCCGTAGTGCACGGATAGCTTATCGATCGTTAACATTAATCCACCCCCAGATAGGCTTCTATAACCTTAGGATCCTTCTGTATCTCATCCGGAGTGCCGTGGGCTATGGTTACGCCGTAGTCGAGCACGTACATGCGCTTGCATACGCCCATGACTACCTGCATATGGTGCTCAATGAGCAGGATGGTA
>JBFZES010000345.1:0-20478 GCA_041306725.1 Spirochaetaceae bacterium
AAGGCGATAGGCCGAAATTGCCTTGCGCGATAGCGAAATAAAGCTGAAGACCTACTTCGACCGATCTACCGTAGGCATGGTGCTTGTGGCTATGGACCAGGGCTTTTTGGACTGCAATGAGGAGTTTTGCCGCTTTATAGGATACGTAAAAGAAGAGATCCTATTAAAAAAGATCGCGGACATCACGTATCGCGACGATTTGAGCATAGGGAATATCGAATTGGGCAAGATCGTGAAGGGAATATCCAAGTCTTCAACGTTTGAAAAGCGCTATATAAAAAAAGACAGAAGCATGGTTTGGGGAGAAATAAATATCTGCCTGCTTAGTGATTTAGCCAACCAGCCGCCCTGTTTCTTGGCGACGATAGTGGATATAACGGAACGGAAGAGGGCGGAGGCCGCGGTCTCGTCGCTCCTGGCGGAAAAAGAGCTGCTGCTTAAAGAGGTACACCACCGTATCAAGAACAACATGAATACGATTTCAGGGCTACTGTCCCTTCAGGCCGGCGCGATCGAAGAGCCATCGGCCATCGCCGCCCTGCAGGACGCGGGCAACCGCATACAGAGCATGTCCCTCCTCTATGACAAGCTCTATCAGACGAGTACCTTCTCCGAGCTATCCATTAAAGACTATGTATCGACGCTGGCCGATGAAATCCTCGACAACTTTCCCAATCGATACCTGGTTACGGTAGAAAAGGATCTGCAGGATTTCATGCTCGACGCGAAGCGCCTGCAGCCGCTCGGCATCATTATCAATGAACTGCTTACCAACATCATGAAGTACGCGTTCGAAGGCAGAGCAAAAGGGCGCATCTCCCTGTCAGCGGGGGAAAGCCAGGGGAGGTTAAGGTTCTCTATCCATGATGACGGCAAGGGCCTGCCCGAAGCGATATCGCTGGAGAATTCCACGGGTTTCGGGCTCCAGCTCGTGCATGCCTTGGCCCTGCAGCTCGAAGGTACGGCGCGCATAGTGCGGGACCATGGTACGCGCTTCATCTTAGAGTTCCCGCGCTAAGCGCCCCTTGCCATCGCCGGCGAAGCGCGCGAGAATTGCGGCATGATTAAAACTAAGCCCATAGCGATACAAGCGCTGTCTAGCCCGCAAGGGCTCCGCGACTTCGTCCGATTGCCTCTTCGGCTTTATAAAAACGACCCGAGTTGGGTGCCCCCGCTCTGGGCGGCGGAACGCTCAGCCTATAAGCCGGGCCGAAACGCGGTGCTCGACCGCTCTGACCACGTTCTTTTGGCCGCGTACGAAGGAGCGCGTATCGTGGGAAGGCTCGCGGCCTACATCGATCCGCGATTCAACGCGCACTTTGATAGCGCCACCGGCTTTTTCGGTTCCTTTGAATGCGAGGACGACCAGGCGGCCGCCGCCGCGCTCTTTGGCGCGGCGGAGTCCTGGTTAGCCGAACGGGGTATGGACCGGGCGCGGGGGCCAATCAATCCGGTGGCCGAATGCTGGGGCGCCCTCGTCGAGGGCTTTGGCAGGCCTCCGGTGTATATGTCCCCGCATAATCCGCCGTACTATGACCGGCTCTTCAAGCATTGCGGCTTTCGGGGCGTCAAGGACCTGCTTGCCTACGAGGCCGACGCGGGCGCGGGCTACGCCATACCGGAGCGCTTCAAGCGCTTCGAGGCTATCGTGGCGGCGCGCAGGCCGGGCATAACGACGCGCAGGATAGACGCGCGCCGGCTGGGGCGCGACGCGGAGCATATCAGGCGTATCCTCAACGCGAGCGTAGACGGCAACTGGGGCTTCGTGCCGGTAGGGGCCGACGAGATGGCCGGCATCGTGCGCGACCTTAAGCCCATACTCGACCCCGACGCCATATGGTTCGTGGAAGACGGCGGCGTGCCGGTGGGCTGTTGCCTTGGCTTCCCCGACATAAACACGATCATCAAGAAGATAGGCGGGAGGCTCTTCCCCACGGGCTTGCCGCGGCTGCTCGCCGGCGTAAAGCGGATACGTGACTACCGCCTCTGGGGGCTCGCCGTCCTGCCCGCGTATCAGAGCCTTGGCCTCGACGTACTGCTCTATATGCGCCTGTTCGAGAGCCTGGCCTCCCGCAAGGTGCGGCTCGAAGCCAACTATATACTCGAGGATAACCTGCGTATCCGCAATGCGCTCGAAAAGCTCGGCCTCGCGGCTATCAAGACCTATCGCGTATACGACAAGGCCCTGCAGGCCCCTTAGTCCATATCGATCATGTTCGCGAGCGCGTCGTACTTGGCGCGCACGAGCTTGATTTCCGCCTCGTTGAGCTTAGCTTCGGCCGGCATGGCTAAGAAGCTCTTTTTTAGCTCCTCTATGCTGGCTATGGCGTCCGCCTTGTCGGCCGCCGCTATGGATGAATCGGCGCGGATTTCCGCTATCGCGTCATCCAATTCCTTGAGCATGTCGGGGTTTTCTCTCTCAAAGGCGATGTAGGCCACGAGCATGAAGACGGTGCCCGTAACATAGCTAAAGCGCTCGACGCTCCAGCCCTTGCCTTTGAGGAAGGCGCTGAAGTCCGAGCCCGTGAGCATGGCGGCGAGCGCGCCGCTTCCGCCCGCGGCTTCAAGGCGCTTGCCCCTGGATTCGAGCCACTGAACCGTGGATGGCCAATCGGCTATGAATTTGCTCAGCTCCCGTTCCGTGATCGGGGCTTCCGCCTGGGCGAATAGGGGCTGGCAGGCCAGCACGAACAGCATGAGCGCGGCTAGGATTACGCGTACTTGTTTCATAGGGATTAGTATAGCACGCAATTTTATACAGTAAAGCCGGCGTAGCGCGGGCTGGAAAATCGGATGCCCCTGCGCCATACTAGAAGGCGCTAGCCGGCGCTTGCGCGCCGGGCAAGGAGGGGCGATGGATGGCATGGCCTTGTCACAAGCCTTATCGGCGCTCTTGTTCGGGGCTTTGTCCGCGGGCAGCCTCCTGCTCGGCGCGTGGACCGGCGCCTTCTTAAAGCCGCCGCCGCGCGTATCGGCCGCCATTATGGCCTTTGGCGCGGGAGCCCTGTTCGCCGCGCTCTCGTTCGAGCTTATAGGCGAAGCCGTGGAGCGCCTGGACGGCGGGTTCTGGCCCATAGGCCTCGGCTGCGTGGCCGGCGGCCTCCTCTTCGTTACCCTGGACCGCGCGGTGAATAACGCGGGCGGCTTTCTCCGCAAGCGCTCAACACTGTCGCGGCGGCTGCGCACGGATAGGCGGCGTGACCTGCGCAAGCTGTTCGAGAGCCTTGCCAAGATACCGCTCTTCGCGAGCCTGCCCCCCGCGGCCCTGCGCAGCCTCGCCGATCAGGTAAATCGCGTGCGCTGCGAGGCGGGGACGCGCGTCATACAAGCGGGCGAGGCCGGTGCGGAACTGTACCTCGTGGAGTCGGGCAGGTTGCGGGTAAGCAAGGCCGGCGCCACGATAGCGGAGCTCGGGCCTGGCGCCATGGTGGGCGAGATGGCGCTCTTAAGCGGCGAGCTGCGCGCCGCCGACGTTACGGCGCTGGATGACGCGGCCTTGCTTACCCTGCGCAAGGCGGATTTTGACCGTTTGCTAGCCTCGAGCCCCGCGCTGCGCGAGGAGGTGGAACGGCTGTCGGGGGAGCGCCGCGAATCGCTGGAGCGCATGGCCGCCGCGGTCGATCCCGTGGCTTGGGCGCGCGAGGCGGGCTCTGGGGAATGGCGCCCGAGCTCTCTAGAGCTGGACGAGGCTTTGGCCGAGGCCGGCGGCAAAAAATCCGGAGGCGCTCCAATGGCCATATGGCTGGGCATACTGCTCGACGGCATACCGGAGTCCGCGGTCATAGGCGCCAGCATGATAGGCTCGCAGACGGCTAGCCTTGCCCTGGTGCTTGGCCTCTTTATCGCGAATTTCCCCGAAGCCTTATCAAGCGCCGTGGGCATGCGCAAGCTGGGCATGTCGATATGGAAGATAACGGCGCTTTGGGGCTCCATAGTCGCGCTTACGGCCGTTGGCGCCGGCATAGGCAACCTTGCCTTCAGGAGCGCGCCGCCCGAGGCCGTGGCGCTCTTCGAGAGCCTGGCCGCCGGCTCCATGCTCGCCATGCTGGCCGAGACGATGATGCCCGAAGCCTATGAGCACGGCGGCTCGGTAACGGGCATGGCCACTATCCTTGGCTTCGTGTCCGCGGTGTTCCTCCGCGTAGCTGGCTAAGCCTACGGCTGAGCGGCCGGCCGCTATGGAGGCCGCTTAGGCGCGGAGCAACGCGTCGAGGCGATTTATAGCGGCGCGGGCTTGAGCCTGACGAGCACGGGGTAATGATCTGAAGGCCACACGCCATCATAGCGCCGCCTGAGCGTCCTCGTTTCCAGATGCGAAAATTCCTTCGAGTACAGCACATGGTCTATAGCGGGCATGATACCTATGCCCCGGTTGAAGTGAAAGGTGCTGCCGTCACGCGGCGCGAGCGTGAGCCCGGCGGCCGCTACGATGCGCGGCGGGCGGAAGGCGGCCAGGGCGTTAAAATCCCCCGCCACTAGTACGGCGTCCTCCTTGCCTTCCCGCTGGGCTATGCGCTGGGCGACGAGCCGCGCCGCCTTGATCCTGTTGCCCAGGCTCGCGTGGTCGAGGTGGAGGTTGTAGAGGTAAAAGCTCCGCCCGGTCCGCTTGTCGCGCAGGCGGGCCCAGGAACAGAAGGCGGGGAAACGGCCGTCCCATGAGCGAGAGTATATGAGCTCAGGCGTATCCGAGAAGAAGAAGAAGCCCTGCTCCAAGGCCTCAAAACGCTCGAGCCGGTAGAAGATTGGCTGGGTGGAAGGATAGGCGCTCGGATCGCCGTTCGCGCTTATGCCGAAGCCGGGGAAACGCTCGGCTACCCAATCGCGCTGCAGGTTCTGGTCGCCAAAATCGCCGCGCACGAAGGTTTCCATCTCCTGGAAGGCCATGATGTCGGCGTCCGCCTCACTGAGGACGGCGGCTACCGCGTCTTTGCGTCCCTCCCAGGCCATGCTGGCTTGGTTGGGGCTCATATAGTGGATGTTGAAGCTGAGCAAGGTAAACTCGTCGCCATCGCCCGGGCTTGGCGCTATGGCAGTTGCGCAGGCCGTGAGCGAGAGGGCGAGCGCGCACGACGAGGCGAACGCGAGAGCCAAGCGTACGAGCACGCGTGAAAGGCGCATGGCGGCCTCCTTAATATTACCAATATAGTAATACTAAAGAGCCGCTTTTTCCAGCCGCCCCGTCTCTGCTCAGCCGCATGGCTTCAGCCCAGGCGCGTCGCTTAGCCGAGTTCGCCCGCGTCTAGGCGCTCTGCCAGGCGAAGGCCCACCCGTATGGCCAGCTCTACCGCGGCCGGCTCCACGGCGCTTATATCGTCGGCAGGGGTGTGGTACACCGATGAGCGCTCCTCGTTGGACCATTGCATGGCTATGAGCGTGGTGGCGCGCGCCCCGGCCTTGGCGGTCTCCGCGGCGTCGGTGCCGCCGGTAAGGAAGGCTATGGGCTCTACGGCCGCCTCGACGCCCGCTTCGCGGGCCGCCTGGGCGCAGGCCTGGGCGAGCGGCGCGGACAGCGGCACCGAGCCATTGATATCGCTGGTAAGGAAGCGGGCGTCCCGCGCGCTATAGATGCAGTCCATGTTGTAGTGCCAGCTCGGCGCTGAGGACAGAAGGGCCGCGTTATCGCGCGCCCAGGCGCGGGCTCCCCGGAGGCCGGCCTCTTCGGCGTCGAAGCTTATGAATACGATACGCGTGCCTTTAAGGCCGCGTCCTTCGTCCCGCCGCGCCTTGAGTTCCTTGAGCATTTCCAGCGCGGCGGCCGACGCCGCCAGATTGTCTCCCGCCCCGGGCGTCCCCTCTGAGCCGGCGAAGCGCCACAGCGGGAGCACCAGGATGAAATCGGCTAGAAAAGCTATAGCCGCTATGGCGAGCGCGAGAGGCGGCGCGCCGGCAAGGCTTAAGGCAAGGCTGGCCAGCCACAGCAGGGCAAAGGAGCCTATGCCGCCGTATACGCGAAACGCGTATTTTTCAGGCTGGTCTACGTAAAAATTGAAAACGCGGGCCGAGTCATGATGGCCGCTTATGAGCAGTTGACGGATTACGGGGCCGCTCGGCTCAAGCGCGGCGATCACGTTCCTGCCCGTGCGCGCGGGATAGAACGGATCTATAAGCTCCTTGTACAGGAAGAACTCAAGGACGAGTATGGCCATGCCAGCGCTCATTAAAAGGGCGGAAAGCAAAGGGGCCAGGGGCAGGATAAGGGTTGAAAGGAGAAAGAGGACGACGAGTACCCGTATAAAGCCTAGAAAGGCCCCCGGATGCATGCGGAAGTCCTGCGCGCCCGCGCTGTCAGCGTGGGCCTTGGCCGTTTCAAGCAGCGCGTCCGCGCAGCCTAAACACGCTTCGCTGCCCGTGAGGCGCGGACCGAAACGATCTATAAGGCGAGAGGTATACTCGATAGCTGCCTGAGCGCGTTTTTCGTACATAACGGCCTCCTAGGACGAGTATGCGGCCTGTTTTAGAAAAAGGAAAGAGCGAGCGGATGGCCTGGCCCCGCTCCGAGAAAAAAACCGGCAATGGACTCTGGCCTTTGGCCTTTGAAGCATTTATAGTAGTTAATCAATGGGTAAGGAGTCCGAAGCGTGCGTGCGGCGACGAATTCCATCGCGAGCAAACCTAGCGTAGCCAGGCTCCTTGGCCGCACCCTGCTCGGGGTATCGCTCAGCGTAGGCTTGGGCCTATCAGCGCTCGCGGTCGTATTCACGCTTATAGTCGGCTTTCGCAATCTGGAAAGCAGCGCGTCGGTCATCGAGCGGGTAAACGTGCCCCGCCTGTCCGCGCTGCTCTGGGAACTCAGCCCGCAGACCGAAGAATATCTCCGCACGATGCTCTACCTGCCCTACGTCTATAAGCTTGAATTGGAAACCGACGATTCCATCGTCAGCCTCTCCGATCCCGGCCCTTCCGGCAGCGTGGAGCGCAGGGAATTCGAACTGTCGTACGAGCGTTTCCCCTCATTGGGCGTTCTGCGCGTATACTTTTCCCGCAGCGAACTCCTAGGCGACGCCTTGCGCACTTCCGCCCTGCTCGCGCTGGTGCTCATAGGCGCGCTCGGCGCGGCCTTCCTGCTGCAATACCGCCTATTCCGGCTCTGGCTTACCGAGCCGCTTATGAGCCTGAGCGAGCTTACCCGGCACTTAACCCTGGACACGCTCGATAAGCCCCTGGACTGGTCAGGCCAAGCGGCCACGGTACGGAATACGCGCGAATTGGACGGCCTCGCGTATACGCTTGAAGAAATGAGGCGAAACCTCCATACCTCGCTCGGCGAGCGGGACCGGCTCCAGCTGGAGCTCCTGCGCAGCGAGGAGCGCTACCGCGAGGTGTTCGACTCCGCCGGCGACGCCATCTTGCTGCACCGCGGCAAGACCACGCAGCTCATTGAGGCGAACAAGGCGGCGCTTAGCCTGTTCAAGGCGACGGAGCCGGAGCTGCTCAAACCCGGTGGCTTCGCCGTGTTTATGGCCTTCGAATCGCCATATGACGAGCCCCGCGCCTTGAAGATGCTGGATCGTAGCGCGGAAGAGGGGCCGCAGCTCTTTGAGTGGCGCATGCGCGATAGCCAAAACCGCGCCTTTTGGGCAGAGGTTTCGCTTACCGCGGTATTGATAGGCGGAGAGTTGCAGGTTATTAGCTCTATACGCGATATAGACGCGAGGAAGCGGGCCGAGAGCGAGGCTTTTCATCTTCAGAAGCTCGATTCCATAGGCCGCTTAGCGGGCGGCATAGCCCACGACTTTAACAATACGCTGCAATCTATCCTTGCGGAGTGCGAACTTGGCATGATGGACGCCGAGGCTGGAGGACGGACGGGCGAATCGGCCGTGCAGAGCTTCCAAGCGATTAAAGAAGGGGTGATGCGCTCGGCCATGCTCACCAAACAGCTATTAACCTTCGCGCGCAAGGGCTTAAGCGATCCTAAGCTTCTGGATTTAAACGCCGCCCTCTCCTCCATGCATAAGCTGTTGCGCAGGCTCGTGCCGGAAACGATAAGCCTTATCCTACGGCCCTGCGCCGTTCCGCTGCGGGTATTCGTGGACGATTCGCAATTGGATCAGCTCTTGACGAACCTGGTCGTCAACGCCCGCGACGCCATAGAGGGTTCTGGCTCCATAATCGTAGAAACGGAGAGCATACGCTTTAGCCCTGACGACGCGGAGATACATCCTTCCTTCGTGCCAGGCGACTATGCCTTGCTTACGGTAAGCGATACCGGCTGCGGCATGGACGAGGCCCTGCAAGAGCGCATTTTCGAGCCCTTCTTTACCACCAAGCCTTCGGGGAAGGGCACGGGCCTGGGGCTTTCCACCGTATTCGGCATCATGCAGCAGAGCAAGGGCTTTATTCAGGTATATAGCGAACCGGGGCGCGGCAGCAGCTTCAAGGCTTATTTCCCCTTGAGCACGGCCGCGTTGCCCCTAGGGAACGGCGAAGCCAAGGCCGCTATGCGGGGCAGGGGCGAGCTCGTCGTGCTGGTGGATGACGATGAGCAGCTCGCGTACATCGGCGAACGGCAGCTTCGCAGCCTGGGCTACGAGCCCTGGGTATTTACCGATTCCATGGAAGCCTGTGCTACGCTTGAAGCTTCGTCGCGCGAGCCGGCCGCTTTGGTAAGCGACCTGGTTATGCCCGGCTTATCCGGGGTGGAGCTTGAGGAACGGCTCAAGAAGCGCTTTCCGGCCATGCGTTCGCTCTTCGTATCCGGCTATTCAGCGGATCTGCTCCCCGCGGCAGAGGATAGGCGCTCCCTGTTGTCAAAACCCTATACGCTCGAGAGGCTTGCCGTGGCGCTTCACTCCCTGTTGAAGCCGGGAGCCGTATAACGCCTGAAATTACGCGTAAAGCTGGCGGTAAAGAAGCGGCGCAAGGCCGGTTTTCGTTCCAGGCTGCGCACCACGCGATCGAGCGGCCCAAGCTGCAGCGCGCTAAAGGCCCCGAAGAGGAACAAGCTTAAGGCGAAGGACGCAAGCCCCCGGGCAGGACCAGAGAGCGAAGGCGCTAGCCATGCGAGCAGGGCGCGCGCGGCGGGCGACGAAGCGAAGATGGCCACAAGGTTAGGCGCGACGAAAAGGACCAGCCGCGCCGTGGAGCTTTGTATGGCCGCGGCGGGGCAGATATTGATGCAGCGGTTGCAGGCGCAGCAGGAATTCGTCCAGTAGGGAAGGCCATCCTCCATGACTATGGCGGAGGCCGGACAGCCGCGGGCGCAGCGCCCGCAGGACGTGCAGCGCTCATCGGCGATAAAGAGCTTGGCTAAGATACGGCGCGCCACATGCCTGAAGATAAAGCCCATGAAGCGCCCTAGGGTCCTCGTGAGCAGGTTGCGCCGAATAAATTCCGGGCGTTCCTCGGCCACTGCCTTGCCGAAAGCGCGGGCCTCCGAGTCGCCGCGGGCTATGATGGCCTGTTGATCCGCTCCCATGGCCGCCTGGCTGACTTGCGTCCAGTTTTCCGGATAGGAGGCTTCGGCCGAGCCGGCGATCTCGTAGCCCTTGCGCCTGAGCAGGGCTAGGGTTACGAGCGGCGCGGCGCCGCTCCAGCCGCCTGAGACTTTGCCCCGGCTCATTATTCCGCCGCACACGAACAGCGCGGCGGCCCGCGCGCCCGGCGAGCGCGGCGCGGACTTGAGGCGGGCCATGACCGTTGAAGGCGCAGAGAAACCGAGCGTAGACGTGCAGAGGATGAGGGTATCTCCCATGCCGAGCGCGGGGAGGGCGGCTCCGGCGGAGAGCTCAACCGTTTCTACGCTGGATCCTAAGCCCCTCAGTTCCTGCGCGACGAGCGAGGCTGCCCGCAGCGCGTTGCCCGTGCCGGAAAAAACCGCGATAAGCGTCGTGCCCATGGCGCGTTACCGTAAGGCCGCTATAAGCCGGGCGGCTTCGGCAGCGCTGGCTATGCCGCGTACCCGCAGGATAAGCGAGCCGCCCCTATAAAACGCGGCTACGGCCTTATCCTTTCCGGGAGCGAGGGCTTTTGACAAGGCGCCCTTCCAGTCGAGGAGTATGGGCAAGGAAGGATAGTCCGCGGCAAGCTGTTTGGTAATTGCGCCCTTTGGCACGAAAAAGGGTACGGCGCTTAGGTCCGCGGCGGCGATCAGCCGGGTTCCGGCTGGCATTAGCGCCTTGATGGCCTCCTGCCAGGCGGACAGATACTCCGCCGCGTCGCGCTCCGCGGAATACACGATGATAATAGGGGAGCCGGCCGCCAGTTCGCCGAGCTTGAGTTCGGTTCCGAACTGGTCGCTGAGCGTCAGGTTCCTGGCTATGGGCTGCTCCTGCGCGCGAAGGGGAACAAGGGTCGATGCCGCGAGGAAAGCGGCCGCGAGGGCGACGCGAAGGAAGGCGCCCGCGCTTGGCGATGCTGGAATGTTCATGCCTTAAACTGTACGCGAAACGGCGGCAAGGTCAAGCGCATAAAGCGATGCGACGATGAGCGCGGCGAAGCGACGATGAGCGCGGCGAAGCGATGGGCCATGCTTGCCCATACGAGGAGGCTCAATTATACTCGCTCCGTGAATAAGCGAGCGCTCCTTACCCTTAGCTCCTACCTTTTCTTCTTTTTGGTGGGCTACTTCATCAACATAGGCGGCGCGGTAACCAGCGCGCTTGCCCAAGACCTGGCTACGAATACGGCCACGATAGGCTACTGCTTTTCGCTCTTTATGATAGGCAGGTTCATCGGCATTATCGCTAACGGCGCCTTCATGAAGCGGCCTTCTGTTGATAAGAAGTTCTACGTGCGCATGGCCCCGGCCCTTATACTGCTCGCCCTGGGCGGGCTCTGGCTGAGCCGTAGCGTAGCCGTCCTGGCCTTCTTCCTATTGCTTGCCGGCATAGGCCTTGGGGGCATTTACTCCACGTCGAACATGATACTCGTCGACCTCTATGAGGGTAAGCGGAAGGCTTTTCATATTACGATGATTAACTTCCTATACAGCGTAGGCGGCGTGAGCAGCCCCTTTATAGCCGGGCTTATGCTCAAGAACGGCTTTTCCTGGAAGTATGCCTACGCCCTGTTCGCGGCCTTGCTGATTACCTCGTTCCTCCTTACGCTCCGCGCCGACTACAGGGAGCTGTATAGCGAACAGCCGCAGGGAAGCCGCGATACCGGATCGATGAACTCTTCGCTGTGGTTCATATGCCTATCCATCGTGCTCTATATCACGGCGGAATTTTCCTTTACCTATTGGACGCCCGTCTATATGCGCGAAGCGCTGGGCAAAGATCCCCTGTTCGCCGGCGCCGCCGTATCGGCGTTCTGGGTAGCGGTGCTTTTAGGGCGCTTTATCGCGGGACTGGCGCTGCAGCGCGTGCGGCCGCGCGTATATATCCTCGCTTCCGGCCTGCTCGGGGTAGCCGCGCTCTTATCCTTGCGCGTCCTCCGCGGCGATACGGCTATGCTCATAGCCTGCTTCCTATCCGGATTATTCCTGTCCGGACTGTTTCCGGCGATTTTTACCTTAGGCACCGACATGTCGGAGTCGCTTAAGCGAAGCTTCCCGACCTTTATGATGCTGTCCGCCGCGACAGGCAGTTTCCTGGCCATGCCCGTGGGCAGCGTCGTCAAGGGCATAGTAGGCGTTGAACAGATGCCGCTCATTCCCGCGATGGCTTTGGGCGGCATGTGCCTGCTCATCGCGCTTAGCGCCAGCCGCGCGGGGCGGCCAGCGCGCGCTTAATCCTTAGGCAGGAATTCCGGGTAGCAGTACGAGCTAATGCCCGTCTCGCCATTGACATCGATGTAGGCTACGCCCTTAAGCGCGCATTCGTCCAGGGCGGCCTGGGCGGCGTCGAGCGGCACGTCCAGGCTCATAGCCGTATGGCTTACCGTAAGCCTGCCTTTGGACTGCGCCGCCAGGCGCAGCACCTTTACGGTAAGCAGAGGGTCCACAGGGCGCTCTAGGGCGGCTTTCGCCTTAGGCGCGCCGCCGCTTGAGCGCAGTAAGCCGACGAACCTGCCCCATTCTATGCGGCCGCTTCCGTCCCTTGGCGCGCGCAGGAACAGGCCTAGGAGTATCATGAGCCCGCCGCTGATAAAGGCCGACGGCCCCACGGTGGGCACGGGTACCGGCGCCCAGAAATTGAGTATGCTGAGGACGCCCAAGGCGATAAATCCTATGCCGGCGAAATTGCGCTTGTTCATGGGCCCTCTCTTGAGCGACGGTATAGCTCAGCGCGTTGTTCCGTACGCGAAAGTACTATACGGAGGGGCCTGGCGATGCAAGGGCTCCGCTAGCGCCTTGCCGCGGCGATTGAAACGCATCACCGATAGGCTTATGCTTATACAAGGTCGCCTGGGGCGAGGGAAGGAGCACTGGTATGAAGCTGAGTATCGAGTTCGATAACGAGCAAATCGCGCAGCTCGTGCGGAGCGTGCAGCTAGCCAACTGGGTAGTAAACGCCACCAAGTCGCCTGAGGAACAAGACGAGGGCATGAACGGCTTTAAGCAATACGTACTGGCCGCCGTCTTCAAGGGCGGCAAGAAGGACCTTGTCCATTACGATGCGGAGCTAGACGGGCACTTCCTAAACGGCGAGCTTGAGGAAGACCTGCAGAGCCTTATCGACGATTACGACGAGGATATCTTCTGGGAAGAGCTCGTGGCCAGGCTGGCCGACCGGGACTGGGCCCGCAAGCACGGCAACGCGCCGGTCGAGGACGAGGACCATGACGCCCGCTATGAGCGCATGCTGCAGCTATCCAAAGAAGAAGAGAAATACGGCGAGGAATTCGAGGAATTCGGCATAGAGCACCTTGAGCTGGTGCGAGGTCCGGGCGGGCGGGCCTAGCGCGCGGGCCAGGCCGCGCTTAGTTTCGCCGAGCCCGCCGGGTCATGCACAGCGCGCCAGCGGCCAGGGCGAGCAGCGCATAGGCGTATATAACGAGCATATCGGCAAGGCGGGGCGCCGCGCCCGCGTAAAGGGCGCGGGTAGCGTTGACCGCCCGCGAAAAGGGCAGTATTCCGGCCGCAGCCGCGAATACGCCGCCTGCCGCTTCCAGGTCGAACCAAGCGCCGCTCAGTATGCCTATGGCGCTGATGCCCGCCGAGCCGAAGCCAGCGACCTGGTTTTCCGTGCCGAGGCTGCCTAGCGCGAGCCCCAGCCCAATGCAGAGCGTTAACGCCGGCATTAAGGACAGCAGGCTTGCCGCCATGCCCGTAAGCCCGGCGGGGGAGCCTAGGGCGGCGCCGGCTCCGTAGCACGCGGCGATCTGCAGGGCGCCTACGGGCAAAAAGGGAAGCAGGTAGGCTGCCGTATAATCCGCCCGGTTGAGGGGCGTGGCAAGCATGCGCTGAAAGAAACCGCTTGCCCGGTCCTTGCTCACGAGCACGGCCACGAACATGATGAGAAAGCCGAAGCTGAAGACGGTCAAAGCCGGCGTAAGCGCTTGGGGCTCAAATATGGGGAGCGGCGCTCGCTTGCCCAGCGCGCTAAAGAGCCATAAGAAGGCGCAGGGCATGGCCGCTCCAAGCCCTAGGCTCAAGGGATTTCGGAAGGTCTCTTTGAAATTGCGAAGCGCGAGCGCTTGGTACCGCATGATTATTCCTCCTCCTTAAGCAACGCAAGGTAGGCTGCGTCGAGCCCGGGTTCTTCCACCGAAAAGCGGGCTATGGGAAGCCCTCGCGCGCGCAGGCCGTCCAAGAGCCGCAGGGCCTGATCGTTGCCGCATTCAAGCGAGAGCCTATCGCCTTCCATCCGTATGCCCGGATAGGCCCGCTCAAGCTCTGCCTTGACGCCAAGGCTTAGCGCGCCGCATTCCGCGACGACCCGGCTGGCGCCGCCAGCCTGGGCGCGCAACGCCGCCGGGCTGCCCTCGGCGACTATATGGCCGTCCTTCATGATGATTACCTGGTCGGCCAGTGCTTCCGCTTCTTCTAGGTAATGGGTGGTAAGCACTATCGTGGCCTTGCCCTTCAAGGCCGCTATTACGGACCACAAAGAGCGCCTTGCTTGCGGATCGAGGCCGAGGCTCGGCTCGTCGAGGAAGATCAGGCGCGGGTCGCTTACTAAAGCCATGGCTAGGCTAAGCCTGCGCTTCAAGCCGCCCGAGAGGGTACGCGCCTGATCCCGCGCGCGGCCCTCAAGGCCCATAGTAGCAAGGAGCTCTTCGCAGCGGTATTTTGCCTCAGCGGCGGGCATGCCGTACGAACCGGCCATGAGCAGCAGATTTTCCCGCGGGTTCAAGCGCTCCGCCACGGCGCTTTCCTGCGGCGACACGCCGCAGCGTTCCTTGATGCGCCGCCATTGGGTCTCAAGGTCAAACCCGAGCACGGTGGCTGATCCGGAGCTCATGGCGAGCTGGCCGGAGAGCATACGCACGGCGCTAGTCTTGCCCGCGCCGTTAGGGCCGAGCAGGGCCAGCGTAGATCCTTCCGGTACGGCGAAGTCCAGCGCGTCCACGGCCTTGCGCCCGCTGAAATCCTTGGTTATGCCCCGCGATACTATGCCCATCGCGGCATGGGCTTGGCTCGACGCTTCCCGCATTGCCGCCCTCCTTGCGCTAGCTAGAAGGTACGCTGGAGATCGTTGCCGCATCCATGGAACGGCCGTACCGAAATGGCGGCATTCGGCTGGTATTTTCGTACCAGCCGAGCGCTTGCTATGCGTGTCGCGCGGCCGTACTATGGCTTTATGGATAGCTTCGTATTCTTTGGCCAGGCCGCGGCTACGGCCGCTGGCTTCGCGGCATTGGGCATGTTTTCTCTCTTATCGCTTCGCTACCGCATACGCATGGCCGGCGCTTACCTGCCGTATCTCTGCGCGCTTCTCGCGCAGAGCTCGGCCGCGGCGGCGGGGCTGTACCTAAGCGCCGCTTTCCCCCAGGCGTTTATCGGAGCGTGGCGTTGGCAGAACCTTATCAGCACGGCCACGACCGGCTTCTTCGCTTACGCGGCGCCCGCGTTCATACTCGCGTTCGCCAATATCCCCTTCAAGGGCAGCGTGCGCCGGCTTGCCATAAGCCTTGCCGCCGGGTCCGTGGCCGCCTCTCCCCTGGCCCTCATCGAGACTGGCCACCCTGCCTTGCCCTATGTGCCGTCGATGGTAGCGCTGGCTTCCTTTCTCTATTTCATGCTGTACAGCCAAGTTCGGCTTATGCGCGCGTATCCCCGCATTCGGGACAGGCTTGGGCGCATAGGCTTACCCGCCATAGCCTTATACAACGCCGTGGCCATAGCCGTGGGCGTCATAGAGTCGCTTGCCATAGGCCGCCAGGCCTTTGTTGGCGGCTGGCCGGCTGGCGCGGGCTTGCAGCCGCTGAGCTACCTGGCCTGGCACGGGCTTACCCTTGCATGGGCCCTTAAGTACAGCGCGGGAGGGTCGGCCGGCGCTATCGACGATATAGACCTGGCCAAGGCTGAGCGCTACGGCCTCTCGGCGAGGGAACTCGAGCTCTGCAGGCTCTTGGCCCGCGGGGAGGCGAATAAGGAGATAGCGGCGCGTTTAGGGCTGTCTCCTCATACGGTGCGCAACCATATACATAACGTTTTCGAGAAGACGAAGGCGAGGAACCGGGTGGAGCTGTGCAAGCTGCTCGGCCCGGATTTGAATTCGGGGACCTAAGCGGCCGAACCGCGCGCGCCCCCACGCCTCCGGAATGGCGCGGCGGCGGCCTGGGCCGGGATATGGCTGCCTGGGCCGAGATCCGGCGGCGCGAGGATGCGCCTAAAGAAAAAAAAACGCCGCCCCCCTGCGGAGGCGGCCTCGCGAGCGATACGGGAAAGCCTTATTTCCTTATGTTGTAGAACGCGTTGCGGCCGGCGTACTCCGCTATGCCTTCCATGGCGTCTTCTATGCGCATGAGCTGGTTGTACTTGCATATGCGGTCGGTGCGGCTCATGGAACCGGTCTTGATCTGGCCGGTTTCGCAGGCCACCACGAGGTCGGCGAGGAAGGTGTCCTCGGTCTCTCCGGAGCGGTGGGACACGACGGCGGTGTAGTTGTGGCGCTTGGCCAGGTTTATGCACTCGATGGTTTCGGTAACGGTGCCTATCTGGTTGAGCTTAATGAGTATGGAGTTGCAGGCGCCCATATCTATGCCCTTTTTCAGGTACTGTGTGTTGGTGACGAAAAAGTCGTCGCCCATGATCTGAATCTTATTGCCAAGGGCCTTGGTGAGCTTGACGTAGCCTTCCCAGTCGTTCTGGTCCAGGCCGTCCTCTATGGAAACGATGGGGTATTTGCCTACCCATTTGGTGTACATCTCTATGAGCTCGTCGGCGCTGAAGAGCTTGCCGGGGTTGGACTTCCAGAACTTGTAGCCCTTCTTGTCGCCTTCGTCGAAGAGTTCGGAACTGGCGCAGTCCAGGGCTATGCTGATCTGCTCGCCGGGCTTGTAGCCGGCCTTCTCTATGGCCTTCATGATGTAGTCGAGGGCTTCCTCGTTGCCTATGTTGGGGGCGAAGCCGCCCTCGTCGCCCACGGAGGTATTGTGGCCGTCGGCCTTGAGTATGCTTTTAAGGTTGTGGAAGACCTCGGCGGTCATGCGTACGGCCTCGCGGAAGGTCTCCGCGCCTAAGGGCATGATCATGAATTCCTGGAAGTCTACTTTATTGTCCGCGTGCTTGCCGCCGTTGATGATATTAGCCATGGGCACGGGCAAGAGGGTGGTATGGGCGCCGCCCAAGTACTTGTAGAGGGGCATGTCCAGGTATTCGGCGGCCGCGCGCGAGCAGGCCATGGATACGCCGAGTATGGCGTTGGCGCCCAGCTTGCCCTTATTCTCGGTGCCGTCGAGGTCTATCATGGTGCGGTCTATATCGACCTGTTCGGTAACGTCCAGGCCGCAGAGCTCGCCGGCTATGACGTTATTCACGTTCTCCACGGCTTTGAGCACGCCTTTGCCTAGGAAGCGCTTCTTGTCGCCGTCGCGAAGCTCCACCGCTTCGTGCTCGCCGGTGCTGGCGCCGGAGGGAACGGCCGCGCGGCCTACGGTGCCGTCTTCAAGCACGACGTCGACTTCTATGGTGGGGTTGCCACGGGAATCCAAAATCTCTCGAGCCTCTACGTATTCGATAATGCTCATGGGTGGTCTCCTTGTTACTGGCGCGATTGGCTGCCATGCCGCAGAAGGCGGCCGCAGCCGATGTTTATTCGCTATTCTATGGAGAAACCTTAGCCGTTTTGGCCCTAAGCGTCAAGGATGGGCTTTCCTCCGGCCCGCTGAGGCAGCGCTATACGGGACGGGCGCAAGCGCCTAGGCGCAGAGACAGGGTTGGGGCACGCCTAGATTCTCTGGCCCCCAGCCATTATAAAGGAGCCATGAACACGAGAAACCGGTATGCGACGCTGACCCTGGCGTTTTTTTGCATGGGATTCATGGGCGTAGGGGCGCAGGGGCGCGGGGCGGAGCGGGGCGATGGGCTGCTCTTAGCGTCGACGCCCATCTTCTATGGCGAAGAGGCTTTTACGGCGCGTATTGCCGCGCGCGCGGGAGGCGGGCGCGAAGCCCTGGGCCTCGTGCTTTCAGGCGGATCGGCGCGCGCCTTCGCGCATATAGGCGTGCTGCGGCGCTTAGAGGAAGCGGGCATAGTGCCGGATTTCATCGTGGCTAATTCCATGGGTTCCATTATCGGGCTCCTGTACGCGGCGGGCTTGTCGCCGGATCAGATATACCGCCTGGTATCCGGCACCGAGCTTGGCGCTCTGTTCGAGCCGGTACTGCCCGCGCGCGGGGGCATACTGGACCCGCGCCGCTTTTCCGACCTTATACGGCTTTACCTTGGGGAGCTGCGGCTTGAAGACTTGCCCATACCCATACTCGTCGTATGCGAAGACCTGGTTACCAAGCGGGAGATACGTTTGGCCGAGGGCGATTTTACCACGGTCATGGAGGCCGCCTACGCCCTGCCGGTATATTTCCCTCCCGTGCCCTACGGGGAGCACCTGCTTATAGACGGCGGCATAAGCAACCTGGTTCCCCTGGGCACGGCGCGCGAGTTCACTAATAGCGCCATAGTGTCGAGTACCTTTTACGACGCGAAAAACCTGAGCCTGCGAAACCCCCTGGTCATACTCAATAGCTCTATCGATATAGGCAAGCGCCGCGCCGGCGTAGAGGACCTGTTGCGCTATCCCGACGCGCTTTGGATACGCTGCGCGGTGGAATCCTTTAGTTTCATGGCCTTCGACCGGCTCGCGGAACTGGACGCGGAAGGTTACCGCTCGGCGGATGCCATGGCAAAGTCCTTTAGCTCGCTGGCCGGAGCGGCCGAGCTTAGCCAAAGCGGTGCCGTCGAGCGCCTGGCTCCCCTGCGCGCGGGCCTTGAGCGATCGTTGGCGGAAGCGGGCAGGGCCTGGTCTCCCTTTGAGCGGGCGCCGGCTGATCAGCCAGCCCTATCAATCGCCCCCGCGCTGCGTTCTCATGCGTATCCGGGCGATACCTGGCTCCTGAACGACGAATTTTACATGGGCCTTGGCTTTGGCCTGCGCCTTGCCGCGCTGGAGCTGGAGCTTGCCGGCGGTTTTTCCTGGGATGCTTACGGCGGCGCCGCGCCCGCTCCCGGCCTCTACGGCGGCGTGGAATTCTACCCCATGCCCTGGCTTAAATTGGACGGCATGGCCCTGGCCTCGTGGCCGGACGGCGTTTCAGCGCCTGCCGAAACGGGGGCGGGAAGGGTAGCCCTGTATCAGAGTGCTGCCGTGAGCGCGGCCTTTCCCAAGGACTCAGGCAGGCTGGAGCTGTTCTCTATGCTTGAACTGAGCTTCGCCGACTTAGTGGGCGCAGGCGCAAGCGCTTTCGGCGCGGATCAGCTTATGCTGCTATCAAGCGGCGCCCGCGTAGCGATCGACTCTGCAGGGCCCCTGCGCGGGTTGACCCTGGCGGCGGGGCATCAGCTGGCCGGCGCGTGGGATGAGAACCTGGCCTTCGCCGAGCTTGGCTTGGCTCTTGCGCCATTAGAAGCCCTTGTGCTGCGCTCAAGGGCAATGGCGCGCGCGGCCTTGGCCGATGAGGGCCTTGCGCCGTTCTTCTTTTCCGACCCGTTCAGCCTTGCCGACGCAGCGGCTGTGGACGGCAGGGGCAGGGCGTGGCTAGGCGCTTCCCTGTCCGTGGGCTGGGAGCCTGAGCGCGCGGCGCTGTCCTTCGCAGAGCTTATTATTCTGCGCCGCCTGTCCTTCGCCCTCTTCGCGGACGCGGCGTGGATAGCCGGCGCGGCCTATCCCGCCTCATCGGCCTTAGGCCTCCGCCTGGGCTGCGACCTGTCCCTCATAGGGCTTAAGTCCGCGCGCCTGCTTTTCGAGGCGGGAACGGATCCGGAGGGCGACAAGCTTTTCCTGCGCTTCTTCCTGGCTCCCGCCGGGCAAGGCCGGTAAGGCCGGTAAGGCCGGAAAGCAGGGCCGCGCTAGAAGAGCAGGGAAAGGCCCAGGCCGCCGCCGAAGTACCACGAATAGAAGCGCTCCCACTGGCCGGCGGCGTAGGCGTGGAGCACGAAGGGCGACGATGGCGCGTACCAGGCCAGTTCGCCGGCCACGGACAGAGGCGGCTGGAAACCCGCGGGCCCGCCGAAGGGCCAGCTGCGCGCCGCCGCGGAGGCCATGGCGGACAGTTGCCCCGCGGGGCCGAGCCGTATGAGGGCCTCGACGCCGCCGCGCAGGTAGGCCCAGGCGAAGAAGCCTGGCACCCCCCACCATATACCGCTCTGGTCTCCCCATTCCGGATAGAAGCGCGACGCTATGGCCTCCGCCGACAGGAATAATCGAGCGGGGCCCGGCGCGTACTCAAGCACGATGCCTCCGCCAGCGCCGGGGAAGCGTGCCGCCCCGTCCCAGGAACCCGGCCAGTCGGCCAGTTCTTCGTCAAGATAGCCTCCCACGGCCGCCCGCGCGAGGAAGGCGGCGCTGAAATCCCCTTGACGCAGCAGTTCGCCCTTGAGCGAAGCGAGCAGCGAGAAGCTGCTGGGGTCATAAACGAAGTCGTAGCCCAGGTAGGGGGTGGCCATGAACGATAGGACAAGTTCCGTGCCCTCCAGCGGGAAGCCTCCGAGCCTGAGCCCGAGCCAGAATGGCAGGCGGGCGCTCATAGCGCCGCCGGGCGAAACGCCGCTGGAATCGACGGCGTCTATGTAGGCGTACGCGCCTGCCGATACCTGGTTCACGCCGACGGGCAGCACGGCGCTGTCCGGGGCGAGCATAGCGCCCGAATATGCGCCGTGGAGCGAAGACGCCCGTAGGGGCCCGAGGCTGGCAAGCTCAATGAAGCGCTGCGCGGCGGCCGAGCCATAGCCGGCTGATCCGTATTCAGATGAGCCGCTTCCCTCTCCTTGCAAGCGCACGCGATAGAATCCGTCAGGCAGCATCTGGCCTTGATCGTCCCTGCCGTCCCAAGAGACGATGAGGGACTCGCCCGTTACGGCGAGCCCGTCGAAATCGCGAACCCGAGCGCCGCCCCGGTCCTCCACCCAGACGCTCGCGCTGCCCGGCGCCTGAGCCTTGAATGCGACGCGCGCCATGCCCAGGCTGCCCGGCCGCCTGGGGTCGCTGCGCA
>JBFZES010000346.1:0-3243 GCA_041306725.1 Spirochaetaceae bacterium
GCAGCGCCGGGATTTGATAGCAGAGGGACTTGCCGGCGCCCGTGGGCAGTATGGCCACACAGTCTTTGCCCGCCAGTATATCCCCGATTATCTCGCGCTGCAGCGGCCTGAAGGAGTCGAAGCCAAAGACCCGCTTAAGGACGGCTTCCGGGGTTTCTATAGTATCGTGCCTCACTACGCGTGGCCCGCGGCGGGAGCATCGGGCGAGGGCTCCGCGGCGCCTTCCGAAGGGCGGGCACGGATATCGGCCCTGGGGCCGCCTCGTCCGCGCCTCGTGGCCCTGTCCAGGGCCATGGCAAGCTCGCTTATGGTAAAGGGCTTGTCGATAAGGGCCTGGGCGGCGCTTTCGTCAAAATGGCGCGGCGTATCCTCGTCGTGGAAGCCGCTGGCCAGCACGAGGGGCAGGTCTGGGCGCAGGGCGCGCATGCGCATGCCGGCCTCGTCGCCGCCAAGCTCTCCCATGCGCATATCGAGCACCGCGGCATGCCAATCGTCGGGACGCGCGCTGAAAATACGCAGCGCCTCCGCCCCGGACAGGGCCGAGACGACCTCGTAGCCAAGGGCCTCTAGGAGCGCCACCGCGGTTTCTCGCGCTATGGCGTCGTCGTCGGCGAGCAGCACGAGGCCGCTGCGCGCCCCGCTCAGGGCGCTTATCTGCTGATGCTCCGCCTCGCCGATGTAGGCGGGGAAATACAGGGTAAATTCGGTGCCCTTGCCCAGCTCGCTCTGAAGGTCGATGAAGCCGTCGTGCTGACGCGTAATGGCCTGCACCATGGCCAGGCCGAGCCCGCTCGAGGATTCGCCGGGCTTGGTTGTATAGAAGGGGTCGTATATCCTGCTCATGGCCTGGCGGGCTATGCCTACGCCCTGGTCGCTCACGGTTAAGCGCCAATAGAGCCGGTCAAGCGAGCCGGGATGAGAGGCGAGGAAGGATCGATCGGGCAGGTAGCGGGAAAGCGAGAGGCGCAGCTCCCCTCCCCTATTCTGGCCGCGGGGCCGCATGCTCGTCATCGCGTGCTCGGCGTTGATCATAAGGTTGAGCATAAGCTGCTCGACCTGGCCCTGATCGCCCTTTACCACCGCCGGGGGAAGGTCGCCCGCCTGGCGTATGTCCACGCTCTGGTCGAGGGACGCTTTCGCGAACTCTATCATGCGCTTCAGCGCTTCATCGAGGCTGAAGGGCACGGATTCGGGGGAGCGCTTGCGGGTAAGGGTAAGCAGGCGCTTGACCGAGGAGGTGGCGCGCTGGGCTGAGCGCTCGATTATATCGAGCTCGCGCGACAGCTCGCGCGGGTCGGTGCAGCTGCCGCTATCTATCTCCTGCCGCATGAGCGACAGGGCGCCGACTATGCCGGCGAGCGTATTGTTAAAGTCGTGGGCTATGCCGCCGCTCAGGGTGCCTATGGCCTCAAGCTTCTGCGCGTGGTCCAGGCTGCGTATGCGCTCGATATTTTCCGCCGCCTTGCGCTTTTCATCGCTTATGTCCCTGGCTATCGTAGCCAGTATGGTACCGTCGGCCAGGGGGATGGGAAAGGAGTCGCTCTGAATAATGCGCCTAGCGCCGTCGCGCCGCTCTATCTCGGTCTCCACGATGCGCCGCGTCCAGCTCGCCTGCTCGCCCCGCAGCACGCTCTGCACGGCTTCTTCTATCTTCTGGGCTTTCCTGCTCTCCGGCGGCTCTACCGAGCTGCGTATTTCCCAGTAGTAAGCGCCAAGCGCTTCGCGGGCGCTTATGCCGGTAATCTGGGCCATGGGCTCGTTCCAGCGCATAATATGTCCCTGCGTATCGCTTAAGACTATGCCGTCGAGCGATCGGGCCAAAAATTCGTCCAAGAGCAGCCCAGCGTCGGCGAGCCTGCGCTCGGTGCGGGCCCTGGCGTGCTCGGGCCGCAGGTCCACGGCCGTTATGACGGTGCCCTCGGTGCTGCCGCCGAGGCCGTGCGCGCGAAGGCTTACCGGTATGGCCTTAGGGCCGAAGGCCAGGCGCTGCCCGCGCGCTTCGGTATCGCCTGACATGGTAGAACGGACTCGCTCCAGGCTCTCCGCCCCTATGAAGTCCCCCAGCGCCATAGCGCGCGCATCGCTCAGGGTGGGCACGCCCATCGCTTCGAGCGCGCTGGGGTTGGCCCATATAACCCTGTCGGCGTCGTCGAGATATATTACGAAGCCCGCCATGCTCTCGAGCACGCGCAGGGCTTCCTTGGCCGGCAGTATGGACAAGAAGCCGAAGCGTTCCATGGATACAAGCATGCCTAATGAGAGGAGCATGATCCAATGTATGGCCATATTCGGAAAATCTATGCCCAGTATGAGGAACACCGTATCGGTGATAAAGCCCAGGATGCCCGCCAGCAGATACGACCAGCCCAACAGGCGCAAGCGGCGGCGGGAGCGCTTGGTGCCGGCGCGGGAAGAGGCGGAGAACATGACGATGACCGATGCCAGCACGATACTAAAGTAATGCAGAATAAAGAAGTAATAGATAAGATTTGGGCGCACGGCGAGCATCCAGTAGCCGCCGCGAAATACCGGATCGGTAAGAACGCCGTTGGGTAAGGCGAGCGATAGAAAAAGCGAAGGAAGATACAGCGCGGCGAAGAACAGGTCGCGGCGCTTGGAATCGAGTATGGGCGCGCCTGCTACGCGCAGCGAAAAATGGAGTATGAGCGGCGGGAAAACGCACCAGGTCCAGGAAAAAGCCTTGTAGAGGGTCAACGCGCGGCTGGGGTTGGGCTCGGTATACCAGAAAGACGAGCCCAAGGCCCAAAGGGCAAATACCACGTTAAAGACAAGCGCTATGCGATTAGCCTTCGCCTTCGGGTCGAGGGAATACACCTTCCACGCGCTGAGCATGAACAAGACGGCCACGACGAGGGAGAGGCGCGAGAGTATGACAGAGGCAAAACTGGGGGTCATGGCATTCCTTAGGGCTTCACGGACGCTCAAGCTTAACAATTGTCTAGCCAAGGGGCCTCAATGTCAATGCCGGCCTGGCCTACGAAAAACGGAGGGGCCGCTAGGCCCCTCCGTGATCGCGACTATCGGTCATTAGCCCCGGTAGCACAGTATGGGGCAGCGCGCCGCGGCTACCTCGTCCAGCCTTCCCACGGGGGTGTTGTGGGGGGCGTCATGAAGCAGCTCCGGCTTGGTCTTTGCCTCCTCCGCAATGGCCAGCATGGCCTTTGCGAAGGCGTCCAGGGTTTCCTTGCTCTCGGTCTCGGTGGGCTCTATCATCAGGGCCTC
>JBFZES010000347.1:0-3310 GCA_041306725.1 Spirochaetaceae bacterium
CGCCCGGCTGGGTGGTGGAGAGCTTCATCGAGCGGCCGCTCTCCGCTTCGTACACGGCGGCGCAGGGGCGTAGTGACCCGGGCTGTCCGTCTACCGCGAAGCAGTGGTCGTAGCCCCCGCCCGCCGCGGCGATATCCCTGCCCATGGCTTTCCGCCCGCTGAAGTCGAAGGGGCCGCCCGCCGTTTTCTCCAGGGCGCCCGTCGGTATGAGGCTGGGGCCAACGGGCAGGTAAGCCGAGGCGCGCAGCTCCAATTCATGGCCGAGCACGTCGCCGCGGCCTTCGCCCTTTAGGTTGAAGTACGCATGATTTGTAAGGTTGACGGGGCAGGGCGCGTCCACCGTGGCCTTGAAAGCCGCGGAGAGCGTATGCCCATCCTCAAGCCCATAGCAAACGACGGCGCGCAGCGTACCGGGGTAGCCCTCATCGCCGTCGGGGCTCTCCAGCGAGAGGCGGAGGTAGCCGTTGCCTTTTTCCTCGTAGGCCTCTGCCGCCCATACCCGTTTGTCGAAGCCCTTGAAGCCGCCGTGCAGCGAATTGGGGCCGTTGTTTTTCGCTAGGCTGTAGCTGCGGCCCCCTAGGGCAAAGCTGCCTAAGGCTATGCGGTTGGCGAAGCGGCCCACGGTGGCGCCGAAGTACGGGTGTTTGCGCGCGTACGGGTCAAGCGTGGAGTAGCCAAGGATCACGTCGTCCCTTCTGCCGGAGCGCGAGGGGAGTATGAGCGATACGAGGGTGCCGCCGTAGTTGCTAATCGAGAGGCTCGCGTCGCCGTACTTAAACGTGTAGAGTTCCGCTTCCTCGCCGCTGCCTAGTACGCCGAAAACCTTCCGTGTGATGCCCATGAGCGCGCCCCTTCATAGTACGTGATACATCGATAGTATCGACTTGAGCGAAGGGGCGCAAGCTGGACCGCTTAATCCTCCTCTTCTTGGGCGTCGGCCTTTTCCTTGCGCTTAGCCATGATTTTCTTGAAAACCGATAGCTTGAGCGCCCCTATTGCCACGACTCCGATGACGATGAGAACCCATAGATACCATGCCATACTATCCTCCTATCCTTTCGCGGCGTCGCTTGCCTTTGGCTGAGCATTGGGCTGAGCATTCGGCAGCGCCGCCGTATGCGTCGTGAGCATCGCTTGCCTGGGCGACAAGCGCCCGCGCAAGAGCAGAAAGAGCGCTAGGGTTAATAGGGCTCCCGTTATGAAATTTAACGCCAAGACCCTGCCAAAGCCGGGCAAGCCGGGGACATATACGCCCTCGAAGGCCTTGAACATCCAATAGTTGGGCAGGGGCCAGAAGGGAAAAGCCCAGCGTCGCGGCACGAAGAGGCTGCCGATGGGCAGGGCAAGGTACGCGAACATGACGAGCTTAAGCGAGGCTACCGCCTGTATCTGATTGCTGGCTATGCCCCCGATGAGCAGGCATATGGTGAGGGGCATGAAGATGGAGCTTGCTCCGGCGGCCGCTAAGCGCCACCAGGAAAGGCTTGCCGTTCCCATAAGGGCATGGCCGATGGCAAGGCCGATAAGACCGACGGCGGCCGCCCAGAGCCCCCGCGCGCCGAAATATTCAAGCGCGGATAGCGGGCTTACGGCGAAGGCCTTCGTCTCCTTAGCCTCTTTTTCCTCTACCAGGGCAAAGGCCGCCGCTATCCCTCCTATGAGCAGGGAGAGCATAGCCAGGCTTACCCGCGAATAATCGCGCGCGACGCGGGCATAGGCGGCTTTGGGTCCGTCGAGGGCGGAGGCGAGCATAGCCTGCATGAGAGGGGCCGTTTCAGCCCCCTCGTCGCCCTGCAGCACTATGCGGGCCTCAATGCCGCCTTCGGCCGTGGCCTCTGGCGCTATGCCAGCCACGTCGTCGGGGCGGAGCACCCGCTCTTTGAGCTCCGCTTCGCCGGAAAGGCGCTCTACGCTTCCATAGCGTTCGAGCCGCTCGGCGATGAGTACGCCGCCAGGCGCGGACGTATCCACGGCGAGGCGTATTTCCGCCTTCTCCATGGCCGGCAGCAATAGGGATAAGCCCAGAGCGAGTATGGCCGGCGCGGCGAGTATGTACAGGACCATGCTGTCCCGAAAAGCGTTGCTAAGGTCGAATTTGATAATAGCCGCGATGCGTTTCATGCGCCCTCCTTAAGGAGCTTGGCCTTGACCGACGCGAAGGCGAAGGCCGCTAAGGCGGCGAGCCAGGCCAGGGCTTGCCAAAGCAAGCCCTGCGAGGGCGGCGATGCCGGATTGAAGAAATAGGCTTCCGTAAGGCGCAGGTAGGGGTAGGACGGTATCAGGTCCATCCACCAGGGGCTGAATGCCGGATTGGCGTAGGAAAAGAACGGCAGGATGTTGAGCAAGAGGAGGCCCAGCCCCGGAAAGAACCAGCCCGATAGGTTGGAGAAATAGCAGGCGAAGCCGAGACCTCCCAGCGTAATGGCGGCGGAGGCTCCCGCGAGGGCGAGCAAGGCGCCCGCCAGGTTAGGCCGCGCTCCCATTACAGCGCCTGCCGCTATAACGCCAGCCCCATAGAGTACCGAAAGTACGACGAATACCAGGGCCTTCGATCCGATATAAGCCAAAGCGCCTCCGGGACTGGCCCGGTATGCCCGAATAGTGCCTTCTTGCTTCTCCTGAAATATGAAGACGGCCACGAGCAGGAAGCCTAGTATGCCGGCCTCGAAGATGAGGACCACCGGTATGCCTTTCAAGTTAAGGGCTATAGGCCGCGGCGCTGGACTAAGGCTCTCCACGGGGAAGCGCGCGGCGCTTGGCCTACCCTCAGCGCGGCGCAAGAGCTCGTCCAGGCTCGCCTCAAGCAAGGCTAGGGCGCCGTCGCTTACGTTCGCGCCCGCCCGCAGTTCCATGGCCGAACCGCCTTGGCCGTCGCGGGCTACTATGCCTATGGCCGTGCCTGAGCTAGCGAGGCGCTTGGCGAACTCTTCCTCATCGGAGGCGAAGGCATCCATGTTTGCCCCGCTGGCTAAGGCCGCGCGGTAGAGGGGCCTGCCTTCCATAAGGTCAAGGATGATCTCATTAGGCTTAGTCCTGACTTGCGCCGGCAGGAGCACGACGAGGAGTATCATGACGCCCATGATAGCCATGGTCACGGCCAGCTGGCCGTTGCGCCAGGCGAGGATGGCGTCGCGGGCGAACATAGTGGCGAAGCGCCTGCAGGCTCTCTTCGCGCTCAGCGCTATCCTGCCTTTCATGCGAGCGTCCTTCCCGTAAGGCGTATGAAAATTTCCTCTAGGGTCGCCTCCTGGCTATGCAGGGTCTCTATGCAGCCTTCGTCAAGATAGGCCTTGATACGCGCCGCATCCTC
>JBFZES010000348.1:0-8682 GCA_041306725.1 Spirochaetaceae bacterium
ATGAGGAGCGAAAACCAGGGTTGATAGACCTCGTCCAAGCGGGTCTTTGACAAGTTGGCGATGAAAGGCTAGGAGCGCGGGTGGGCCGCCCCTATTCCAGCTGCCACTACACGCTCCGGGCTTCCTCATCAAAGGCGGGGCTCCGCGATAAAACGCCCGGCCTCCTTAGCTCGGCGGGCGTACGCGAGCCGGTAAGCAGCATGACTGAGCGTAGCACGCGCTCAAGGCGGCGCACGAAGCGCACGGCGCCCTGGCTGCCGCCCTCGCTAGCCGCCCGCGCCAGGGGCAGGGCCATGCCGGCGGCATGGGCGCCCAGGGCCAGGGCCTTGGCCAGGTCCATGCCGCCGCGTAGCCCACCGGAAGCCAATATCCTGCCGCTCTCGACCGGCGAGGCGGCCAGGAGGGGCGCCGTCCTGTAGCCCCACTGGTCAAACTCGCGCGAGGCTTCTGTATCCTCAGCCTCGCCGCGGTAGCCCTCCACGGCTATCCAGTTGGTGCCTCCCGAGCCGGCCAGGTCCACGTAGGCGGCGCCCGCTTCCAAGAGGAAGCGGCTGTCCTCGGGGCCAATGCCGAAGCCGGTCTCCTTGACGATGACCGGGTAGGGGGCGCGCGCTACGAAGGCGGCTATAGCGTCTTTAAGGCCGCGGAAGTCGCTGTCCCCGTCATCCTGGAACAGCTCCTGCCCCGGGTTGATATGCACGACGAGGGCGTCGGCGCGTATGCGGGATACTATGCCGTCCAGGCGCTCGGGCTTGGTATCGCGCAGCTGGACGGCTCCTATGTTGGCAAGGAGTATGGCGTCAGGCGCGTAGTCCTTTAGGGCGAAATGCTCGTCGAGTTCAGGGTGCTCAAGCAGCACCCGCACCGACCCGGTGCCCACCGGCACGCCAAGCTCCTGCGCTGCCCTGGCCAGGTCTTTATTAAGCTTAAAGCCCTCGGCGGAGCCGCCGGTCATGCATGAAATGAAGAAGGGCAGGGCAATCTTCCTGCCCAGAAAGTCTACCCTTGTGTCGATTTCGCTGAGGGCTAATTCAGGCAGGGCGCGGTGCCTGAAGGACAGGCCTTCGAAGCCCGCGCCGCCGCCCTCAACCGACCTGAGCGACGGATCGAGGCATATCGACAGATGCTTTGCTTTCCTCTGGCTGATCGATCCCGTCTCGTTCATGGTCGTACTCCCTAAAGCCGTCCTCGCGTATGCCTACGAGCCTGAAGCGCGACGCGGCCTTGCTGGCCTCCACGCGCTCGCCGTAGCCGAGGCCGGAACCCTCTGCCCAGCGCTCGTAATCTTCCATGCTGGCGGGCAGGCTCGCCGCCATCATCTCGTCCAGCTTCCAGCGCTCGATTATGGCGGGAGCGCCTGCCGCCACGACGGCGGTGGTAACGGTCATGATGTTGCCCGAGCCATACGAGGCTATCAGGAGCTTCTTGCCTACGATGGCGTCGCCCAGTTTAGCGTAGCGGTCCTTTAAGAGGAAGGCCATAAAAAGGTAAAGGCTGGCCGAGTAGCCGTTGCCTATGTCGGCTATGGGGTCCACGCCGCGATAGAAGCCGCGCTCTTCGAGCCAGGCTATAGCCTGCGGCTCATCCAGCCCCAACTGGGAGGCCAAGAGCTTTTTCATGGCCATCTCGGGCATGTTCCTGAAGGGCGTATGGAGCACGACGAAATCGGTATCGCTGAGCAAGGACGCGGGGTCGCTGCCCGAACGCGCCGCGTGGTCCTGGAAGGCCTCTTCAAGGCTCTGGTTGTAGCAATCCATGGAATACGAGCCCTTTACCTTGGCGGTAACCGAGCCTAAGGGCCTGAAGAAATCGTCGACGTCGCGGGAACAGTAGCCCGCGGAGCCCACGTCCAATTCAAGGAGCCGGGGATTAGCCTCGATGAGCACGGCGGCAGCGCCGGCGCCCTGCGTAATTTCAGCGGTGCTGCGGAGGGTATAGCGCGATATGTCGGACGCAAGCACCAGGCCCGTCTCGTCGCGGCCGGAGGCGGCCAGCATGCCCGCCACCGACAGGACGCCCAGGGTGCCGCCCGCGCAGGCGTGCTGCACCTGGAAGGTGGCCAGGCTCGAAGGAACGGGCAGCCCTGAGCGCTGTAGCATGCCCTGCACATAGCTGGACAGAGGCTTGGAGTGGTCCACGCCGGTCTCGGTGCCCGCCGCTATATAGCGGAGGTTGGCCAAGGCCTTGCCCGAGTTGTCCGCCATCAGTTCATAGGCGGCCTCCGCTGCCATGGTGGCGCTGTCTTCGCCGGGCGCGGGAAAGCGTATGGCGCGCTGCCCGGTAACCGCCTTGGCGCGATTAAAGTGCTTTTCCAAATTGGGGTCTTCCGCCACGCGCTTATCGATAAGCCGGCTCAATTCCATCTTCATCCTGGGAACGTATACCCGGATATCGCCTATTCCTACCTTCATGGTCTTCATCTTCCGCATCCTTTCAGCGGGCCTTGCTATCTGGTCGCTCGCTTATACAACAAAATCAGTAATGTTTACCTAAAATAATTCAGCGAACGGCGAAAAGGCAAAGAAAATAATAAAATATTGCATGCCCGTATATTAAGCTAGTCGGCTTGCCTAATGGCGCCGAGAGCCCGATATTATTCCCATGAAATCTAACGAAAAACGGCGAGTAGCGGTAGTGGGCGGCGGCATAGGCGGCATGGCCAGCGCGGCGCTCCTGGCTAAGGACGGCTTCGACGTAACCGTATTGGAAAGGAACGACCAGGCGGGCGGACGGGCGCGGGTATGGAAGAAGGACGGTTTCACCTTCGACATGGGCCCTTCGTGGTATCTCATGCCCGAGGTGTTCGACCGCTTCTTCGCGCTCTTCGGCGAGAAGAGGGAAGACTGGTATGCCTTGAAGCGCCTCGACCCGTCCTATCGCCTGCTCTATGGGCCGGGCGACAGCAGGGACCTGCGCAGCGACCCCGCCTCGGTTACGGCCCTCTTTGAGAGCCTCGAGCCGGGCTCGGGCGTAAAGCTGCAAAAATACCTGGCCGATTCCGGCTACAAATACGACATAGCCATGAAGGAATTCCTCTATAGAGAGTACCGCTCCATTTTCGATTTCCTGAATAAGCGCATGATACGCGAGGGCTTAAAGCTCAAGGTGCTCGGCAACCTGGACGCCGAGGTGTCCAGGCTCTTCAAGGATAGGCGCACGCGGCAGATACTCGAGTACGCCATGGTATTCTTAGGCACGGCGCCTAAGGACGCCCCCGGCCTCTATTCCATCATGTCGCACGTGGACTTAAGCCAGGGCGTGTACTATCCGCTGGGCGGCCTCGTGGCGGTGGCCGACGCCCTGCGGCGCCTGGCCGAGTCGCGCGGCGTACGTTTCCGGCTATCGAGCGAAGCAGAGGCTATCGACGTAGTGAACGGGCGCGCGCGCGGCGTACGGGCGCGGCGGCTCGGCCCCGACGGAGAGCCCACGGGAGAACGCTTTAGCGTGGATGCGGACATCGTCATAGCCAACGCCGACTATGCCCACGTTGAGACGCGACTCCTAGCGCCTGAATACCACAGCCTTAAAAAACGCTACTGGGAGAGCCGCGTCGTGGCCCCCACGCTCTTCGTCGTCTATCTCGGCTTATCTAAGACCCTGCCGAGCCTGGCCCACCATAACCTGTACTTCCAGGAAGACTGGAACGGCCACTTTGACACCATATTCAAGAGGCCTGCCTGGCCCCAGGATCCCTGCTTTTACCTTTCCTGCATAAGCAAGACCGACCCCGACATGGCCCCGCCAGGCGGGGAGAACGTCTTCCTGCTGGTGCCGGTGGCGGCTGGCCTCAATGACGACGACGAGACGCGGGAAGCCTACGCGGACATGGCCATACGCCACGCGGAGAAGGTAAGCGGCGAGCATATACGGGAACACATCGTCGTTAAGCGCATATACAGCCAGCGCGACTTCACCCGTGACTACAACGCATGGAAGGGCACGTCCTTGGGCATATCCCACACCCTGGGCCAAAGCGCCGTGTTCCGCCCGAGCATGCGCAGCAAGAAGGTGGAAAACCTATTCTACGCGGGGCAGTACACCCACCCTGGCATAGGCGTGCCCATGGTGCTCATAGCCGCCGAGCTTGCCGCCGGCATCGCGGCGCGGAGCCTATAGCCATGGCCGACACCGTACAAAAAAGCGTATTCAAGGCGGGCAGCACCACCTATTTCAATGCCAGCCTCTTCTTTTCCAAGCCCGTCATGCGGGACGTGGAAGTGCTCTACGGCTTCGTGCGCGTGGCGGATAATTACGTGGATGCCCTGCCCCAGGACGCCGAGGGCTTTAAGCGCTTCGAGGCAGCCTACCGCGCCGCCCTTGCGGGCAAGCCGGCGGGCGACCCAGTCATAGACGATTACGTGGCCCTTGCCAAGAAGCGGGGCTTTGAGCCCGCCTGGACGGACGCCTTCCTGGACGCCATGCGCGCCGACCTGTCCAAGGGCCTCTACCAGAGCGAGGAGGAGCTGCTGGCCTACGTGTACGGCTCCGCCGAAGTGATAGGGCTCTTCATGGCCCGCATACTAAAGCTGCCGCCCGAGGCCGAGCCTTCGGCGCGCCTCTTAGGCAGGGCCATGCAGATCATCAACTTCATACGCGACGTGGACGAGGACCGGCGCTACGGCAGGCGCTATCTGCCCGTGCAGGGCTCGCCCTACCCCGCCGACTGGCTGCCCAACGAGGCGGACGCCGCCGCCGACCCGGAAGCCTGGGCTTCCTTCCTGCGCGGCCATCTTGCCCGCTACCGCGCCTGGCAGGCGGAGGCCGAAAAAGGCTACCGCTACATAAGCCGGCGCTCGCGCGCCGCCATAAAGACCGCCGGCGACATGTACGACTGGACGGGCTCGGTAATAGAAGCCGACCCCATGGTCGTGTTCAGGGGCAAGGTAAAGCCGGGCAAGGGCCGCATCGTGCGCAGGGCCATCCTGAACTTACTACGAGGCTGATATGAACTTTTACCTTATGCTTGATCTGCTTGTACTAGCCGGCCCGCTTGCGCTCTCGTTTGACCGGCGCGTGGCCTTCTATAAGAAATGGCCGGCCGTATTCAGCTCAATCGGGCTTATCGTGCTCATATACGGCGCCTGGGATATATGGAAGACCGCCAGCGGCGTATGGTCTTTTAATCCCCTCTACGCGGGAGAGTACCGTTTCCTCCTGCTGCCCCCCGGCGAGTGGCTGTTCTTCGTGGTCGTGCCCTATGCCTGCGTCTTTATTTTGGCCTGCGTGCGCTCCTATTTTAGGGATGCCGAGTTCAGGCTGCCGCGACTGCTATTCTTCGCCCTCTCAGCCATCTTGGCCGCCCTGGGCGTCGCCCTCATAGGGCGCACCTACACCGGCGTCGTCCTAATCGCCGCCGCCCTTACCCTGGCGGCAAGCGAACTCCTGGCGCCAAAAAGCCTGCGCTCGCGCAATTTCTGGCTGGCCATGGCCATAACCTATGCGCCCTTTCTCATAGCCAACGGCATACTGACGGGCAAGCCCGTGGTGCTCTATGACGACACGCGGAACCTGGGCATACGGGCGGGTACTATACCCGTGGAGGATTTCGTCTACAGCTTCGCCATGCTGCTCCTGGCCTTCGTGCTCTACGATCGGTTTAGCGCCTTTTTTGAGCGCCGGCGCCGTCTCAAGGGCGCGGGCGTGGGGACAGGCGACTGATGGCGCCCGCGCGAGTATCCGCCATTTCGACCACGATCTCTTCGCCGAGGAAAGTATCGCGGCGGGCCGGGTCCCCGAAGGCCCCTTCCGTTGCCGTGGTAGGCGCGGGCCTCGGGGGCATGGCGGCGGCGGCCCTCCTGGCCAAGGCCGGCTTCGAAGTAGACGTATACGAGCGCCTGCCCTACGCGGGCGGCAAGGCCGCGAGCAGCCGGCTTGGCGCATACCGCTTCGACACTGGACCCTCCCTCTTTACCATGCCCTGGGTGTTCAAGGATTTCTTCGCGGCCTTAGGCGAGCGCATGGAAGACAGGCTCAGGCTTATACCCCTTGAGCCCATATGCAAGTATTTCTATCCCGACGGCGCGCGGCTTTCGTCGTACGCCGACGAGAGGCGCTTCGGCGCGGAACTGGAACGCGCCGGCGTCGCCACGGCGGCGCAATTGTCGCGCTACCTTAAAAAGGGGCGCAGCGTATGGAGCGTGGCGGGAGAGCTCTTCCTAAAGCACAGCCTCCACGAGGCCTCCACCTACCTATCGCCCTCGGGGCTCTGGTCCATACTGCGCCTGCCGGCCATAGATCCGCTGCGCAGCCTCCACGAGGCCAACGCGGCGGCCTTTAGCGACCCGCGCGCCGTCCAGCTTTTCGACCGCTACGCCACCTACAACGGCTCGGATCCGTACAAGACGCCGGCGACCATGCGCATAGTCCCCCACGTGGAATACCAGTGGGGCGGCTGGGCCGTGGAAGGCGGCATAGTAAGCGTGCCCCGCGCCATAGAGGCCGCGGCCCGCGACGCGGGAGCGCGCTTCCATTTGGCTAGCGAGGTGGAGGCTATCATCACCGACGAGGCGGGCGCCCGCGCCGTAGGAGTACGGGTAGGGGGCGAGAATCTGCCCTACGGCCTCGTCGTCAGCAACGCCGACGTGCTTTCCACCTACCGCAGTCTACTCGGCCAGCCCGACGCTCCTGAGGCCAAGCGCTACGAAGCGCTCGAGCCTTCGTCTTCCGGCTTAGTCTTCCTTTGGGGCATAAAGCGCAGCTTCAGCGAGCTGTCCAGCAATAATATCTTCTTTTCATCAGACTACCGCCGGGAGTTCTCCCGCATATTCGACGAAGGCATCGTGCCCGACGACCCCACCATATACGTAAATATCACCAGCAAGACCTCTCCTCAAGACGCTCCGGCCGGCAGCGAGAATTGGTTCGTGCTCATAAACGTTCCCCGGAACGCAGGCCAAGATTGGGCCGTCCTGGCGGCTCAGGCAAAAGAGCGCATACTCGCCCGGCTTAGCCGCGAGCTGGGCCGGGATATAGCGCCGCTCATAGAAGCGGAGCGGATTATAAGCCCCGCGGACATAGAGCGCGATACGGGCTCTACCTATGGCAGCCTCTACGGCATAGCGTCGAACGACCGCTTCTCGGCCTTCTTCCGCCACGCAAACCGCTCCCGGCGCATACGGGGGCTGTACTTTAGCGGCGGCAGCGCCCATCCCGGCGGCGGCATGCCCCTGGCCCTGCTCTCCGGCACCATCACCGCAGAATTAGCGAGGAAATATGGCACGCATTAAAAGCGAAGGTCTTTTCGCCCTGGCCAAGCGCCGGGCCGACGAGCTGGGTTACGGACGCATCGTCACCATGCTCATCATCATTCTATTCGCGGTGGGCACCGTGGGGCACCTCTACCGCCCCACCCTGCCGCTCATGCTGGGCATGACCCCCTGGTTCCTGCTCGGCTGCGGCATAGCGGTCATACTGCCGAGCCTGGGCTCGGGGGGCCTGCGCTTCGGCCTCTGGGCCTTGATCATCTACGCCATCACCTTTTTCCTGGAAGCCCTGGGCGTGGCCACCGGCATAGTATTCGGGGCGTACCGCTACGGCCCCACCCTGGGCTTGGCGGCCTTCGACGTGCCGCTGGTCATAGCCTTTAACTGGGTGCTCGTGGTATACGGCGCCATACGCGTGGCCGAGCGCCGCGCGCGTTCCGATTTCCTGGCATCGATCATAGCGGGCGCCATAGCCACGCTCTTCGATTGGATCATGGAGCCCGTGGCCATACTCTTTAACTACTGGACCTGGTCCGAAGGCTTTATCCCAATGCAGAATTATCTGGCTTGGTTCGCCATAGCCTTCGCCTCGTCCTTCGCGTACCGTAAGCTGGTGCGCCGCGCCGCCGCCGGCGGCGGGCCTTCGGCGGCCTCGGGCTCCCTCGCGGGCGTATACGTGCTGATACAGGCGCTGTTCTTTGCCGCCCTGCGGATGGGCTGGACCCTCGGCATTTAAAGGAGCGCAGCATGCTGGATTACTTCGCCGCCGCTAAGCGGGGCATAGCGGAAGCCATAGACAGCGCCCTTTTGGGCTTTGGCCGCGAATACGAGCGCGTATCGAGCGACCTTGGCGCCGACGCCGCGCGCCGCCTGGCCGAGTTCAGCGCCCGCGGCAAAATGCTGCGCGGCTGCCTCGTGCGCTTAGGCTCCGAACTGGCCAAGGGCTCCGCGCCGGCCGGCAAGGACGACGAGGCGCTGCGCCTCGCAGGCGCGGCCATGGAACTCTTCCAGTCGGGCCTCCTCGTACACGACGACATCATGGACCGGGACCGGGTGCGCCGCGGCGCGCCTACCCTGCACGTGGGCTATGAGGCGGCGCTTGCGCAAGGCAAGTACGGCGACCCCCCGCACTACGGAGAGGCTTTAGGCATTTGCGCGGGAGACTTAGCCTATTTCGCGGCCTTTCAGATTCTGTCCGAGCTGCCCGCGGAGGCGGCTGCCGCCCTCAAGGCCGCAGGCATAGCCGCCCGCGAGCTCTGCCTCGTAGGCGTGGCCCAAATGCAGGACGTGGTGAATGGCGCGCTCATGCCCGGATCAACGAACCCCTTCCGCGATGCGGCCGCAGAGCCTAGCGAAGAAGACATACTCAGGCTCTACCGCTATAAGACAGGCCGCTACACCTTCAGCCTGCCGCTCGCCCTCGGTTCCGCCATAGCCGGCGCGGGCGACGATGTCCGCCTTGCCCTTGAGGAAGCCGGCG
>JBFZES010000349.1:0-3184 GCA_041306725.1 Spirochaetaceae bacterium
ATCGCGCGCTTAGCGTTTCCCGCAAGGTTACGAATCGCGCGCGTCATCGCTCCGCGCTATCCTTCCTGGGCCGTGGTAGCCGCAAAAGCGAGACGGGCGTATTCGAGCTAGGACAGGGGGAAGAGTTTACCGGCGACAACGCGCGCTTGGCGTTTCCCGCAAGGTTACGAATCGCGCGCGTCATCGCTCCGCGCTATCCTTCCTGGGCCGTGGTAGCTGCAAAGGCGAGGCGCGCGTACTCTAGCTCCAGATGGCGAGTATCCCTCCGAAAAGGGCATAGCTTACAAGGTAATGGGCGTTGTTGATGAGCAGCACTACCGGCTTGCGGCCTTCGAACTGGGTGTTGAGGCTGTGCGATACGACGAAGCCCGCCCATGCGAGAATGCCGACCAGCGCGCCGGCGACGAAGCCCTGAGCGCCTACCCCGCGCACGACGGCCTGGAGGCCAAACGCGAAAAGCAGGCTGCTCAGCGCCGCCCCTCCCATGAGGCGGGGCATGGCCTTCTTGTCTTCTTCGCTCATTTCTTTTTTGGCGGGATCCGCCCCTACGCCGATCTGCCATGCCTTGAACCATGGCGCGGCCGGCGAATAATACAGCCAGCTTAGGAAAAAGTTCGCTAGGGCGACCGCGAGCAGGGGGAGGAGAGAAAAATGAATTTGCGGCATGGTTATACTCCTTGCAAGAACAATAATTCCTGCATAATCATGAGTCAATAGATTATATTTTTAATTATGTTTAATTCCAAAAACGACCGCTTTTCGCTTCAGCCTCGCCGTTAGCCAGGCTAGCGTTACCCAAGAAGGATAGCGCAAACGGTGAGTATGCCTACCCAAGCGAGCAGACCGAACAAGGCGGCCTCTGACGGATAGTACAGCCTATAATTGATAAACTATCGAAGACAAACAGAAGCAGGGGAGGAAGGATAGCCCAGAGAGCTAGCGCGCGCGATTCGTTTCCTTCGGGAAACGCTAAGCGCGCGCTAGCTCGTAGGGCTATCCTTCCTCGGCCTCTTGCTTACTTTTTGGGGGGCAGGGCTATCATGTCGGCGAGCCAGGGCTTCTTCTTAAGGTCGTTCTCAAGGCCTTCGGCGCGCTGCTTGTTCACGTAGCCGGGGTTCTGGAAGTGGTAGGTATAGTTGGTGTGCACGTCGTAGCTGCCGTTCATGAGGGCGTAGGCGTCCTCGGTCATGACGAGCTCCTCGTCCGTGGGTATGACGTATACCTTTACCTTGCTGTCCTTAGCGCTGATTTCCAGCTCGGCGTTGCGGCACTTGGCTTTGCTGTTCTTCTCAAGGTCTATCTTTATGCCCAGTTCCTCAAGGCCGGTGGTAGCCAGCTCGCGGGTTATAGGGCCCATCTCGCCCACGCCGGCGGTGAAGACTATGGCGTCCACGCGGCCGAGCGCGGCGTAGTAGGCGCCTATGTATTTCTTTATGCGGTAGCTTTCCGCCGCCTGGGCCAACTGGGCGACGTGGCTGCCGCCCTCGGCCGCCTTTTCTATGTCGCGGCGGTCCGCCCAGTGGCCGGTAAGGCCGAGCACGCCGGATTCCTTGTTGAGCTTTTTCTCCACTTCTCCGGCGTGCAGGCCGCCGCGCTTCATCATGTGGAAGATGATGCCGGGGTCAAGGTCGCCTGAGCGGGTGCCCATGACGAGGCCTTCCAGGGGGGTCATGCCCATGGAAGTGTCGTAGGAGCAGCCGTTCTTGACGGCGTTGATGGAGGAGCCGTTGCCTATGTGGGCTATGATAAGGTTGGTTTCGAAGGGGTCTTTGCCAAGGAGGACGGAGGCGCGCTTGGCGGTGTACAGGAAGCTGGTGCCGTGGAAGCCGTAGCGGCGCACCTGGTACTTCTCGTACCACTCGCGGGGCAGGGCGTACATGAAGCTAGCCTCCGGCATGGTCTGGTGCCAGGCGGTGTCCATGATGGCGCAGTGGGGCACGTTGGGCAGCACGGCGCGCGCCGCCTCGAGGCCCATGATGTTGGCCGGGTTATGGAGGGGAGCTAAGTCTATGAGCTCCTTGAAGGTAGCCAGGGACTCGTCGTCGATGAGCACGGAGCGGGCGAACTTCATGCCGCCGTGCACCATGCGGTGACCCACGGCGCCTATCATGCCCATGTCTTTGACCACGCCGTATTTGGGATGCGTTATGGTGTTCAGGATGAGCTCGATGGCCACGGTGTGGGTGGGGCACTCGTGCTCCTGCACGAACTCGCATATGCCGGGCGCCTTGTGGTTTATGACCGAATCGCCCAGCGTCACGCGTTCGACGATGCCGTTTGCCAGGACGCTTTTTTCTTCCCAATCGTAGACTTGGTATTTTACCGACGAACTGCCGCAATTGAGGGTGAGTATGACCATGGGTATCTCCTTGACCGTATAGCCGTTACTTTAGCAGAGCGCGCGGGCTTGGGCAAGGTCGCCTCGGCTAGCCAAGGGCGAATTGGATGATGGGTATGATGCAGACGACGATGAAGACGATCTCGAGCACGAGCATGGTGCGCTCGTTTTTATCGCCCTTGACGATTTCATAGACGTTCTGCAGCGCGTCGAGGCGACGCTCTACCGAACGGGTCCAGCCGGCGGTGTTGAATATGCCGCAGAGATGCTCGTACACCGTGCCCAGGAAATAGTCGCCTATGATCTTGGAGCTATTCTCAAGGTTTTCCAGTATGAAAAGAGCGTCCAGGCGCAGGGCCTGTATGACGGCGAGCTTACGCTGAAGGGCGCCTGAGCGTATGGTGCGCTTACGCTTGCGCTTGCCGTTGCGCGGAGCCTTGTTATAGAAGGCGTTCACGTCGTCCTCGGCCTCGTCGAGCCAGCGGTCGAGCAGGCGGTCAAGGGTGCGGAGCTCAAGGAACTGGTAGTTGGCCAGCTCGGTAATGAGCAGGAGGTCCTCGTAATCGCGCTCGCCGTCTATGATGACGCACTTGTCCATATCGAAGACGGCCAGGTCATTCTCGCTGTACGAGAAGGGATTGGACATTGATTTCCGTACTTGGGACTGGTGTATGGACGCGTTCCAGGGCTCGCCGGACATGAGGGTGGTGAGGGTTTTGCCATGGAGGTCTAAAAAATCGGAGGGCGGCATGCCTACGTCGGCGAAGCAGAAGGCCGTATAGTCTTCCTTTTCCATGCGCTCGGTATCGTAGTGCTCCTGGCTGATGGCGGGCAATAGCTGGTCCA
>JBFZES010000350.1:0-2521 GCA_041306725.1 Spirochaetaceae bacterium
GGAGAAGGCGCGGAATTCTTCGGTACGCGGGACTATTACCCCGGCGACCGCCTGCGCAGCCTCAACTGGCGCGCGGGCGCCCTCTGGGGACAGAGCATCGTGAACGTGTTCGAGGGGGAGCGGGCCATAGACGCCGGCATCATACTCGACTGCCGGGCGGAAGCCTACGGAAACGCCGATCAGTTCGAGGCAGCCTGCGCCGCCGCGCTGGCCATGGCGGAATTCTTCTTAGACGGCTCCAACCGGGTGGGCTTCATGCGCTACGGGGCCGAACTCGATTGGGTGGCCCCGGGTGCGGGCAGGGAGCAGCGCCATCGCATACGACGCTCCTGCGCCGCCGCGGCCTTAGGCGACCACGCCGCCTTCGAGCGCTTCGACCACCTGCCGGTAAGCCTCTTCCCGCCCCATTCGCTCGTCCTCATCGTGAGCCCCCTCCTGCGCGAGGACCTGCGCAGCCTCCGCGCCATGCGCGCCTCGGGCTATACGGTAGTGGCGCTCAGGCTCGACCCGCTTGGGGACTTCGGCGGCCGCGAACGGGCCAGGAAGGGCGAAGAAGCGCCTGAACTGGCAACGGCAAGGCGGATCATGGAGCTGGAAGGCGCCTTCGCCATGGCCAGGCTCAGCCGCGCCGGCATTGGGCTGCTTGCCTGGGACGGCGCGAAGCCGCTGTGGGTTCTGCGCGCGCGCGGCGCGGCGGGAGCGCGCCCATGAGCGGCGCCGCCCTGAGCGGCCCCTTCATAGCCCTCATCGGCCTTGCCGCCGCCTGCGCCCTCATCGCCCTGCGTTACCTTACCGTACGCGGGGCCTTAAGCCCCGCGGCGCGGAGCTCCTTCATGCGGCGCGCGGCTCTTTTTATTGGCGCGGGCAGCATCGCGGGCGCGGCTCTGAGCGCCTTGAGCGGCAGCCTGGCCCTGCCCGCCGCGCCCGCCCTCATCCTGGGCATCGTCGCGTTTCGGGCATTTATACGCGAAGCAGGCAAGGGAGAGCGTTAATATGGCACGATCATTGCATTGGTTTTCTTGTGCGCCCGCACAAGAAAGGAAAAACGTCATGCTCATCATCAAGAACGCGCTCGTGTACGCTCCCGAAAAGCTCGGCAAGAAAGACCTCCTTATAGCCGGAGAACGCATCGTAGCCATAGAGGACCATATAGACGCCGCCGGCCTTCCCGGCCAGGTAGAGATCATAGACGCCGCCGGCCGCGCCGTCGCGCCCGGCTTCATAGACAGCCACGTGCATATCACCGGAGGCGGCGGCGAGGGCGGCTATCGCACGCGTACCCCCGAACTCCGCCTGAGCGACGCCACCGCCGCGGGCGTGACTAGCGTCGTAGGCGTGCTTGGCACCGACGGAGTGGCGCGCAGCCTTGAGGCTCTCGTAGCCAAGGCCTACGGCCTCCGCGAGGAAGGCCTGTCGGCCTGGTGCTACACCGGGGCCTATCGGGTTCCCCTGCCCACCATAAGCGGTGATATAATGCGCGACATCATGATGATCGAGCCCTTCATAGGCGCGGGGGAGGTGGCGCTCTCCGATCACCGCTCCACCAAGCCCACGGACGCCGAGCTCGCCCGCCTGGCCTCCGAGGCCCGCTTAGGCGGCATGCTCTCGGGCAAGGCGGGCATCGTGAACATACACTTAGGCGACGCGCCCGAAGGCCTCGAGCCCCTGGAGCGCGTGTGCGGCAAGGGCGACCTGCCCCGAAGCCAATTCCTGCCCACGCACTGCAACCGCAACCGCGCTCTCCTGAAACGCGCCTATGCCTGGGCGCGCGAGGGCGGCTACATAGACTTCACGACGAGCACGGTTCCCGCCTTCCTCGCCGACGGGGAGACATCGGCGGCCGCCTGCCTGGCCAGGCTCAAGGACGAGGGCGTGCCCCTCGACCGGGCGACCATAACCAGCGACGGGCAGGGCAGCCTGCCCCGCTTCGACGCCGCCGGGGTCATGACGGGCCTGGACTTAGGCAGCTGCCACAGCCTCGTCGACACCATGAGGGAAGCGGTACAGAAGCATGGCATGGCCCTTGAGGAGCTCTTGCCCTTTATGACGGCCAACCCCGCGCGCATACTCAAGCTGCCCCGCAAGGGCGCCCTAGCCCTTGGCATGGACGCCGATATCGTCATACTCAATAAAGATTTAGAGCCTTCCACGGTAGTGGCGCGGGGCCGCGTCATGCTGCGCGAAGGCGCCGTGGAAGTACGCGGCAGCTTCGAGGGAGAGCCCCGGTGACAAGGGTAGCGGTGGTGGCAGGCGGCGAACGCACCGCCCGCGCCCTCCACGCGCAATTATCCGACTTCGTGGGCGCGCTGGCCGAGCTCCGCTCGTATTGGGTAACCGACGGGCTGTCCGAGCCCGTAAAAGCCGATCTCATCGTCCTGTCGAGCGAACTGGTGCGCGAGGAGCTCGTGGAGCTCGGCTATCTGTCCGCCGACGCCGACCCCATCATATCGCGGCGCATCGTGGACTGCGAGGCGCTCGAAAGCGTGGTGGCCCTGCCGCCGGGCACCAAGGCCCTCTTCGT
>JBFZES010000351.1:0-11294 GCA_041306725.1 Spirochaetaceae bacterium
GAGCGGGTCGACGGCCAGGCAGGGTAGGCGGCTCGCCGCCAAGCGCTCGTGGAGCGCCGATTCCATCCAGTGGCTCGCCACCAAGCAGAGTGGGCCTTCCACGGCGCGATAGCTGGAGGGGTGGGCGCTCAGGTCGATAAACGATAAGAGGGGCTGGCGCTCCAGGGGCAAAAAATCGGCCACATTGTACACGAGGCCTTCAAGGCACACCACCGAATCCACCCGCACGCCTGCTTTCGCCAAAGCGCCGGCCGCGGTGTCGCAGGCCATAATGTGCAATTCCGGGCCGGCGCCGCGCAGGAAGGGCAAGGCTAAGTCCAGCGTCGTGCCCGCGCCGCATACCGCAACGGCCTGAGCGCCCGGTACGACGGAGCTTGCCACGCGCGACCAGTCGATCTGCCCGATATTGAAAAAGAAATTCTTGGCCCAGAGCCTTGAGTTGCGCAGCAAGGCGATTTTGTTCCGCCAGGACATGGATAGCTCGACCTCAAGCGCGGAAACGAACTCCTGGTACCTAGGCGCGTGCAGCTCCTCGCCCTGTCCTAGGCGCAGCTTAGCCACGCGCCGGAAGCGCCCGAGCCCCCTGGCGGCATCAAGAGCAGCTAATAAAGCCGAGCCCGGGTCCGCCTCATCGATAAACGCTATGCGTGATAGGCCGCGGTACGGCTCTTGCGCGGCTTCGCAGAGCTTGGCAAGGCGGCGATCGAACTCTATGCAAAGCAGGGCGCTGTCAGGGGGAAGGCGGGCGAGCAGGGCGTCAAGGCCGTAGCCCAGGCAGGGGGAGGGAACGATATAGAGCGTGGATGATTGCAGTTCGATGGACCGCGCTATACGCAACGCGGATTCAAGAGGCGCGCGGCGCGAATAGAGCCAGCGTTCCCCATAGACGACGGAAAGGCCCCCGTCCGTCTCTACGATCCGGGGGCCTTCATCATTCATCGCGCTATCAGTTTGCGCTTTCGCCGCTCGCGAACACCCGCAGGAAGGTATCGAGGAAATTATCCTTGAGCTTGGGATTCTTCATGATACCGCTGGCCAAATCCCTGCTGAGGCTCTCCTGCAGCACGCTTGGATAATAGGCCTCAATGAGCCCTAGAGCGCTTTCTTCCGCGCCGCGAATTTCCGACACCCTGAACACGAGGACATTGTCGTTCAAAACGAGGGGCTTTGAAAGCTGGCCTAAGCCAAGCGAGAACACCTCTAAGAGGAAGGCTTCATTGCGATCGGCCCCGCTAAGCTCCGGGTTGTTGCTCGCGTCGAGGGTGCTGAAGAGGGAGAAGTACCCCAAGTCAAGCGCGCCTCCGTAATTGAGGGGAAAAGCCGCCGTAGACTTAATCGTCAGGCTCCGTGAAGCCGCGGCTGAGCCGAAATCCGATCCGGCTACGCTCACGAAGTCTGCGGCGCTCTTCAAGAAGTAATCTTCAACGAGGCCTTTTTCAAAGCGGTTGATATAATCGCCGGCGCTGCGGACGAGGTCCGCCGAGGCGAAGTCAGGCTGCGCGGCAGCCTGATTGGCGCGATAAAAGGACCAGGATCCGGTCGAAGTCTCATAGGCGTCGGAAAGCGCGCCTGGGGCCAGGGCCACGACGGCGTCGAGGGCGGAGGCGTCCTTAAAGTCGGCCTTAAGCTCCCAGGCATAACGCTCGCCCATATCGCCGCCGCGAGAAGCGTATTGATCCTTGGAATAATTCTTGGCAGCGTCCTCGAAGGTCAGGCTGCCGCCGCGAACCTTCGCCAGTACCTCGGCGGCCTCTTTGGCGCTCGAGGTAATAGTCACCTTAGACAACGAAGTCTTGTTGAAGAGCCCGGCATTGGCGCGGGCAAAGTCCTGGCGGGCGCTGTCGGGATAGGCGGAGAAGGGAAAGGCTACGTATTCGATGCTTCGTTCGGGCTGAGCCATGTTCTTGATAAACATCTTCTCGGCTTCGCTTGGCACTATCGAAACGGCGTCGGCTACGTAGCGCTCCTTGATCGCGTTCTCTCGTATCTCGGCTCGTATGCTCGCCTTGGCCGCGGTAGTCGCTTCGCGGAACTTTCTCCGCGAAAAGGCTCCATCCTCCACGAAGGCCGGATGGGATGCCATCTGGGCGTCAAGGAAGCTATTGCTCACCGCTATGCCGCTCGATTGTGCCTCGCTCAGCAGCGCCATGTGTATGGCCGTGTTCTCGAACGCCCTGCGCCACACCTGATAGGCAAAAAACTGATCGCCGTTGTCGCTATATCCCTGTGATTCCAACTGGGTCTTGACCGCCTGGACTTGCTCGGCGAAGTAGCTGCCTTGCGCGAAGGCTATGGATTTGCCGTCCCAGCTGCCAAAGCTCAGGGTATCGCCTTCGCCCATGCCTGAGCCAAGGGAAGGTGCGACGACGAAGGCGATGACCGTAATGATCAGTATCGCTATCGTCCCGAAATATACGAAGGGATTGCCGTGACGGGTTTTAGGGGCGCGTTCGCCGGAGGACGGCTGCTGTTGCTTATCGTTCTTGAATGCCATCGAATCCTTCCTGGAAGTACTGAGTATGTAAAACCGCGTCGGGCTTCGAGCCTTTTTGCGGCGGCGGTTCGACGTTAAGCGCGAAAAAAGATAGCATGGGAGGACTATAGTGTCAATCGAGGCGACGCTTTAGCCGGTGAACGCGAAGGTATGCTTGTCCCCGCGCTTAACGCTGTACATGGCGGCGTCCGCCTTGTTGATGAGGTCGTCAATCGACAGGCCGTCGTCGGGATACATGGCTATGCCCATAGAAAAGGCGAAGCTGCGGGTATTGCCCGCGAAGCTCAACGGGGCGGCGCAGCCTTCGAGGAGCTTATGGGCGGTCGCTTCTATGGCGTCCTTATCCTTGACGTTGGTGAATACCGCTATAAACTCGTCTCCGCCTACGCGCGCCACGATATCGGAAGCGCGCAGGAGCGATTTCAAGCGCTCTCCCATCGCCACGAGGGCAGAATCGCCCGCGGCATGGCCGTAGAGATCGTTCACCGGCTTGAAGTCGTCTAAATCGAGAAAGGCCACCCCCAGCTTGTCCCCGGTGCGGTGCGCGCTCTCTATGGCCTTGTTGACCAGCTCGAATAGCAGGCGCCTGTTTGGCAGGCCGGTAAGGGTGTCATGGTTTGCCAGGTGGCTAATCTTCAAGGTCGCCCGCTCCATGCGGCGCTTCTCTTCCGACAGGGCCGTATTGAGCTCCTGCAGGCGATCATGGATCAGGGAATTCTCTATAGCTATGGCTATGTAGGGCGCCAGCGCCTCGAGCAGTTTCATGTGGCTGTCGCTGTAAGCCCGTACCTTTGCATGCTGTACCATAAAGCAGCCGAGCATGCGGTCTTCTATCATGAGGGGGAGGCTGACTATGGACTGGCAGGGGTTGCCCATGGTTTTCGAGGGGCGGGACAGGTACTTCATGTATTCTTCGTCTTTATGCTCTATCAGTACCGGCTTACGGTTTTGGAAAGACCACGCGGTGAACGAGTTATCGGCCTCGACGCGTATGCTCCGCCCATGCTTGATCTCGCCGTCCTCGTAAAAATCGCGGTATACGAGTTCATGGCGCTCTTCGTCGTATAAGGCAATGCCAAAGAAATCGTACGATATGAGCTGCTTAAGGTTCTCATAGAGCGTATAGAAGATTGCCTTGAAGTTAAGGCTCGCCGTTACCTTTTTGCCGATCTCTGATATCGATACGATTTGCCTGTTCATCTGCTCGAGGGCGTCGGTCTTCTCCTTAAGCTCGGTGTTGCGCAAGCGGTAGATTTCCGCTTCCTGCTGAGCGCGCTCAATTTCTGCCTGTACCTGAATGCTCCGGACCTTCTGCGCCGTATCCTCGCGCAGCACCTCGGTACGGAAATGCGAGTATTTTTTATAGGCATCGAGCGCTTTGGGAAAGTCGCCAAGCGTTTCCATGGCACGCGCGAGATTCTCATAGGCTTTGTAGAGCTTGTTCTTGGATTTAGTCGTTTCGCAGAGCTCTATCGCCTCGTGCAAAGAGCTTACCGCCTCTTCGACGCGGTTTCGCTCAAGGAGCATTTCGCCGTGCGCGATGAGGAGCTGACCGCGCAGGCGCGGGCTCTCGGTCTTGCTCGCTAAGCGCAGCGCTTCTTTTAGGTGCTGCTCGGCCTCATCGTACTTCTCTTCGCTTATGGCTATACGCGCGAGCACTTCCTTCACCTCGGCGGCGTTTACGAGGTCCTTGGCGTCGGTGCTGATTACGTAGGCCTTCTCGCCGAATTCTTGGGCCAAGGAGAAATTGCCCAGCTCAAGGAAAGCCTGCGCTATATTGAGGAGTATGACCGTGCTCAGCTCCGGCAATATCTGGTCATTCTGCAGTTCATAGGCCTTGAGCAGGTAATCGAGCCCTTCCTTAGGGTTACCAAGGCTCAGGCACAGTTCGCCAATATTGGTCATGGCGACAAGCTCTCTATACTGCAGCTTGTATTTCCTGGCCCTATCGAGGCTCTGCATATAATAGTCTATGGCTTTGTCGAGCTGCGATATCTCATGAAAATAAGCGCCGATGGCATTGAGCGCCTTACAGGCGCCTTCGCTGTCCGTTAGGAGGTCGTAGGCCTCAAGGGCCTTGCTGAACGCGGCATAGGCCTCTGCCAGTTCCGTCAGGTGGTATTGGCACCAGCCTATATTGAGGTAGGCATCGGCTACGCCCCTGCCGTACGCTAGGGCTATTGCCTTGGCTAGCGTACGCTGGCTATCCTTGAGCGCCTTGGCCGGCCTATGTAACAGGCTGTCCCATGCGGCATCGTTGGCCCTGTCTATGGCCAGCTTGGGGTCACCGTCGTCGGCGGAGGCTAAGGCTGGCGTAGGGTCGGGGCCGATGGTGCTCAAAAATCTAGCTCCTCAAGCATGTTTTTGCCATAATCAGGATCATAGGTATTGAGATATTCTAGCGCTTCGCCGGCGGCTTCCTGCACATGCTCATACCAAATAGTATACAGCTCGTGGTTTATGGCACTCGGAAAAGGCGCTCCTTCTACGTCGCTAATAAGCTGACGCAATATCACATAGCCTTTTTCGTCCATACAGTCCCCTTGCAGAGCCCCTACGAGCTAAGTTCCAGTATATTCTATAACATCATGGGCATAAAATAAAGCGCGTAGCGTACGCGGGCAAGCTTTTTAGAGAAATCGAGGGGGAACGAGCCGGGCTTCCTTGGTATATGGCGAAGAATTGAGTATGATTTTAACCCAACATCTTACAGCCGCCTTAGCATGGAGGAGATATGAGTATAGTGACGGGTACGGGCGACGAAGGGCTCACGGGACTCTGGTCCGGCGAGCGGGTGCGCAAGGACGACCCGCGCGTCGAGGCCTACGGCACCGTCGACGAGCTCGATTCGCTGCTCGGCGAGGCGAAGCACTACCTTAAGCGTAGCGATACCCTGATAATCATTAATGAATTGCAGAAGGACCTTTTCCGCGTGGCGGGTAACTTGGCCACCCGCACGGGTAGCTACGTGGATCCCATACGCGAGGCCGACGCGGAGCGCCTTACGGCTTACGTCGAAGCCTTCGAGGCCGAGCTAGACCTGAACGGCTTCGTGGTGCCCGGGGAGACCCTGCAATCGGCCAAGCTGGACGTCGCAAGGACGGTGTGCAGAAGGGCTGAACGCCGCATCATAAGCCTTGCCTGGGATGCCGATGTGCCGCTCGCGCTGCGGCACTACATGAACCGACTGTCGGACTTGCTCTTTATCATGGCCAGGGCAGAAGAAGCCGCTGAAGGGAAAATACGCTACGTTAAGGACTAGGGGAGGCCGTCGAGCTAGTCTATGAGTTCCTCGTCCCCTTCGAGGACGAGTTCGCCGTCTTCCCAGCGCTTCTTGAAGTACTCAAGGAAATCGCGCGTCGATCGATCCACGTCATCGCGGCGCACCGTGCCCATGATATCGTATTCCTCAAGCACGATAAGCCGTTTGCTCTGGGATACATTGGAGAGTATCTTGTCCCGCAGGGACTGGCTCTTGCCTTTCAGGATAAGCGCTATGTCCTTTTCGTTATATTCGCGGAGGCTGCGCTGGAGTTCCCGATCGCGTACGCGGAGTATGTCGTCTATGGTGAATAAGCGCTCCCGTATGTCCTTGGAAAGCTCGGGGCTATCTTCTGCTATTCCGCTAAGGATGCGGCTTTCCAATGCTCCGCCCACATGCTTGAGTATGCCGGCGAGCACGGCCGCTCCGTCTACCCGTTCGCTGGACTCGGGCCGGCCTACCTTGGCAATTTTATCCCGCAGTACCGCCTCGACGCGTTCAATGACATCGGGGGTCATCCTGTCCAGCTTGGCTATGCGCTTGATTACCTCGGTGCGCATGCCGTCGGGAAGCTCTTCGATAACCGAACTGGCAAGCTTAGGCTGCACGTAGGGCAGTATCATGGCCATTACCTGGGCGGATTCGTCCTTGAGCAAGGCTATGAGCTGGCGGCCGTCAAAATCATTCAAGAAGGCAAAGGGCTTGCGGCTCTCGGGTACCGCCTTGCGCAGCACCTCCTTGGCCTTGTCGGCGCCAAAGGCCGCCGACAGCATACGTTCCGCCGTATCGGCACCGCCTTCAAGCGAGCCGCCCTGCGTCTTTACCAGCCAGCCGAACTCGGTGAGTATATCGTTGGCCTCGGCGTTGTCTATGCGCTCTATGGCCGCTATCTGGCGCGATATGGCCTCTATCTCCGCGGGCTTCATGTGGCGGAGCACTTTAGAGGCTTCCTCCTGCCCTAGGAGCAGAAGGAATTTGGCCGCCTTCTCCGCTCCCGGCGTGCCGCTCTTAATGAGCTTTGCGGACTCTTTCGTCGCCCGAATGAGCCCGTCCCGCCCGCTTAAAGGCGCGACAGCGGCCTTATGCTCGCCCTTGGGCGGCCGAACGGGTTTATCGGGGGAGGCCGATGGTTTACCTTTCGAGGCTCCATCCTTCGCCGAGCCTTGACCGTAGGCCTTGGCTAATTTGTCCTTCATATCCATATACGCCAATACTATACGCAGAGCGCGCCGGGGTCAATCGAGATCTGCGTCGGGACAGCTACTCCGAAGCAGCTCCACCCGTCTCCTGAATTGATCCTGCATGGCTGCTTTAAGCGCCAAGGGCGCCATATAGAGCGCTCGGCCCTGCTTGCCCTCCGCGTCGCCAACGTTCATCGTGCCTTCCCCTACGAGTCCTTCAAGGCGCAGCGCGGCGCCCTTAGATCCTTGAAGCGCTTCATACGCGGCGGCGAGCTGCGGGGCGCTGCGCTCAGCTGCCTCTGCGCACAAGTCATAGTACGAAGCGCTCTCATAGCGGGGGGGATCGCAGGGATGCCGCCAGCTAGCGCGGGCTTCGTTAGCCCAGTCTACGGACGCATCAAGGCCTTCAGGGTATACGACCGACACCGAGCGGTAACCGTGCTGTACGAAAGACGGGCCATAGCCGCGGGGGCTGCCTTCCGCCATAGTCGTGCGAGAGGGATCGCTGCGGGCATAAAAGTACAGGGCGTCAAGAAACGCGTTCCCCATGCGCGCGATAAGCTCGGTATCGCCGCGCGCGCGCTGCGGATACGCCTTGCGGAAAGCGGCGCCCATCAGCTCCATGAACGATGGCGACACCTGCTCAGCAGGAATAAGCTCTTCCCGCTGGCGGAAAAACCGTATAGGCGTAGCGGTTTCCTTCTCCCACAGCAGGCAATCGAGCACGCGTTCAAGGAAGGGATGGCAGGAGCGGTAATCGTCGCTCTCGGGCTTGCCCGGTATGACCCAGCCCGCTTTATGCACGATATAAGGATGGCTGAGCCGATCCAGTTCTACGTGGCTCACGAAGCCAAGGACAAAGGCGCGCCATGCATCGGGCCGCGGCGCGGCCCGGCTAGCCTGGCTATCGCTAAGGGAGGCTAAGGCCGCGCACAGAGAGCCTATGCCGCGCTTGTGGATAAGCGAACCGTAGAGCACCGAAAGGGGACGCGTACGCTGATTGTGGTAAAACAGGTCGGGGCCTTGGCACCCAAGCTGGAACCAAACGCCGTTATCGGCGAGCAGCGCAGGGGCTACAGCCGGCAGGGCTGACAGGAGTGCTTTTTTCCCTACGATGATATGACTGATATGGGAAGCCACACGCTATACCATAGCCTATTGTAAAAAACTCGCAAGGCTTTTCTTAACGCCGTTGGCTCAGCCGCCGTATATGTATATATTAATGGCTGTTAAACGGTAAAATAGCCTATACTGAAAGCGAATCGACGGAGGGCTTCCATGCGCCTATATACGAAATCGCAGCTCTTGATAGTATCGCTGGCTTCCTTGTCCATTGGTCTTCTCATCGCGTTCGGCACCGGTATCATACCGCTACGGGCGCTACAGGCGGAAGGCGAGCCGGCAATTTCAGCGGACCTGCCCCAGGATACGGCTAGCGTTTCCGCGCCTAGCCAAAGCGCCTTGCTGACCGATACCTTGCCCGGCTTCACGCAGGACGAGCGCGAGAATATAGACGTATACGAGCGCCTCAACAGCGGCGTGGTCAACGTCACTACCGAGGTCGTATCTATCAACTGGTTCTTAGAGCCGGTTCCGCGCGAGGGCGGCTCGGGCTCGGGCTCTATCATCGACGAACGCGGTTACGTCCTAACGAATTACCATGTTATCGAGAATGCCTTCAAGGTGTTCGTGAGCCTGGCGGACGGCTCTCGCTTCGAAGGCTCGGTCATAGGCTCGGACCCGGAAAACGACTTAGCCGTGGTTAAGTTCGAGGTTCCTAAGGGCATGCGCCTTACCGTCATACCCTACGGCGAAAGCGCGTCGCTCAAAGTCGGCCAAAAGGTTTTGGCCATCGGAAACCCATTCGGCCTGGAGCGCACCCTTACCCGAGGCATAGTATCCGGCCTTGGCAGGCCGGTGCAGCAGGATTCTAAAACCATCATACGGGACATGATACAGACCGATGCCTCAATAAACCCCGGTAACTCAGGCGGCCCTTTGCTCAACGCGCGCGGCGAGCTCATCGGCGTAAACACGATGATCTATAGCCCCTCGGGGGGGTCCGTCGGCGTTGGCTTCGCCGTGCCGGTCAGTACCGCGAAGCGCGTCGTCCCCGACCTCATCAAATATGGCATGGTAAAGCGCGGGTGGATAGACGCGGAATACGTCCAGCTTTTCCCCGCCCTCATCGAGTATATGAAGGAAAAAGGCTCCCCGGTACCCATCGATAAGGGCCTGCTCATTTCCTCCGTTAGGCGAGGTACCAACGCCGATCGGGCCGGCCTCAAAGGCGGCACGACCGCCGTACGCTACTACCAGAGCGTATTCAACGTAGGCGGGGACATACTCGTAAGCGTGGACGGCATGCCCATAAGCTCCATAGCCGACCTCTATTCGGCGCTCGAGGATAACAAGCCCGGCGATACCGTGAGCGTGCAATACTATCGCGGTTCCAAGCTCTCGAACGCTACGCTAAGCCTTGCCGATCGCAACGAGTCTATGGGAAATCGCTAAGCAAGCGCTAGGCGGCGGCTATGTCGTTCGTATGAGCTCTACCATGCGCGTGTACAAGGGCGAGGATACCCCGCTCTATGTCCAAGCCGCTGACGCACTGCGAATCCGCATTGCCGATGGCCTATTCCGGCCCGGTGATAAGCTCCCCTCGGTGCGCAAGCTTTCCGATGAGCTGGGGCTTAACCCCGCCACCATAGTATCCGCCTATCGCATATTGAGCAACGAAGGGCTCATAGAGTCGAGGGCCGGCTCTGGAGCCTACGTAGCGCGATCATTAAGCGTGCCCGCCGCGGCTATGACTGAAGCGCCTGCTCCGGGTCCTGACGCGCTGCCCCTTTACGCCTCGCACGACGGAGGCAGCGGCGCGGCGCTCCTCGATTTGTCGCTCAATGCTCCGCCGCGCGAACTGTACCCGCTTGAAGACTTGAAGCGTTTCATCGTAGAGGCCATAGACGCTGACGGCGGAGCGGCCTTCGACTACCAGGACCCTGCCGGCTATCCCGCGCTCAAAGCCGCCCTCGCATCGCGCTTAAGCGCTTCCCGGCCCGCAAGCGCTCCCGTGGACGCGGAAGACCTTCATATAGTGTCGGGAGCCCAGCAAGGTCTCGACCTGGCCGCCCGCGTGCTCTTGCGCCGCGGCGATGTCGCCGCCATTGAAGCGCCCGGTTATCGCGGCGCGCTCGACGCCTTCATCGCCGCTGGCGTCCGCGTAGAGGCCGTGGAGCTCGATGAAGAGGGGCTCGATATCGTCGCCCTCGAAAAACTCGCTTCCAGCAGCCCTCTCAGGCTCGTGCACATAAGCCCGAGCTGCCAAAACCCTACAGGCATACATTACAGCGAGCGGCGGCGCCGCGGCATCGTAGCCCTAGCCGAGCGCTATGGCTTCTATGTGCTGGAAGATGACCTCTTTGGCGACCTCGCCCCGCCAGGCTCAGCCCCGTCCCTTCGCTACTTCGATACCGACAGGCGGGTTCTTTACGTAAAGAGCTTTTCCAAGACCCTCCTCCCCGGTTTGCGCATCGCTTTGCTGGAGGCTCCTACGGCCCTGCGTTCCCGGATAGAGGCCGCCAAGCGATCGCTGGATTTATCCTCCAATGGCCTTATGCAGCGGGCTTTAGAGCGCTTTATCTCAAGCGGGCGCTACGACGCCCATCTAGTCGCCGCTCGCGATCGCTATGCGCTTGCCTACGAATCCTTCGATTTCGCTTTGGCTCCGGGCCGATCCCATGGCCTTGCGTGGAATGCGCCGCAGGGAGGCATAAACCTCTGGCTATACGCGGCGGGCGCAACGGGGAGGGAATACGCAGAGGCCTGCCTACGACGGGGCTACATCGTCGCGCCGGAATCGGCGTTCCGCTTCTCTGGACGCGGGGATACCGATGCCCATGTAAGGGTCAGCTTCGGTTCAATCCCCTTAAGCGAATTGGAAAAAGCCGCGAAAGCCTTGATAGGCGCGGCCGAAGAGCTAAAGCGGGGCTTCGGGAGGTTTTAGCCGCCGACGCTTTATAAGGATCATAGCGGGCCTTGGCAACGGCTCGAATTCGCGCTATACCATAAAGGGCACAGACAAGGATGCCCCTAAGCTCCGCCTAAGGAAATCGAGCCATGAAAGCTTTCACCGTCGTTTCGCCCTTTGAGCCTGCGGGGGACCAGCCTCAGGCAATAGCATCCCTGGCCCAAGGCGTGCTGGCGGGAGAACGCTACCTCACGCTGAAAGGCGTTACGGGATCAGGCAAAACCTTCACTATGGCCAAGGTAATCGAGGCCGTACAGCGCCCCACCTTGGTTATAAGCCACAACAAGACCCTGTCCGCGCAACTCTTCCGAGAATTCAAGGATTTCT
>JBFZES010000352.1:0-5866 GCA_041306725.1 Spirochaetaceae bacterium
CAGCGGCGGCGCACAATGTAAGCGCCAGCGCAAAGGCCAGGGATAATGAGGCGACCGTTCAGCTCGGTGAAGGCCGGAAGCGGTTCATGCTATGCTCCTTGCGATAGTCTTCGCAGTTCTCGCTATAATCTACGTATTAGACGCATTCCCAGCCACAATTCTTACTGTAAATGTAATAATTTTGTCGGCAAGCGTACACTGCGTCCAGATAGGGCCAGGGTTTATTGAGGGCGAGGAGCGGTACCGGACGAGCCGCCCCCTGCGGCCAGAAGCCGCCCGCCGCTAAAGGCCTTATGCCTTCAGCGCTTTAAAGCCCTGCGCGAAACGCAGGGCCGCGCCGAGCAGGGTAAGCAGGGCGAAGGCGTACATGAGAACGGCCGCGTAGGCGGGCAGCGCGAGGATGAGGCTGAAAAAGACTATGGTCTCCGTTCCCTCTATTATACCCGCGGGCATGGCTACGCCGGTGGCCTGGCCGCTAGCCGCCGCGCCGCGGCCGCGTTTTTCCAGCAGGGACGATAGGTACATCCAGGTGGCCCCGTTCACGTAAAAGGCGGCCAGCAGCGAGGCGGCGGCCAGAGCGCGGCTCGCGTCGCTAAAAGCCAGGCTCAGGGGCAAGGCCGCGTACACAACGAAATCGAGCACGATATCCAGGTAGGCTCCCCGGTCGCTTGCCCTGCCGCTGCGGCGCGCCACGAGCCCGTCGAGCCCGTCCACGACGCGGTTGAGCAGCCAGAGCGCGAGGGAAGGCAGTACGAGGCCCGCGTAGGCCGCCGCGGCGCAGGACAGGCCCAGCGCGAAGGCGGCCACGGACAGCGCGTTAGGGCTTGCGAGCCTTCCTACGGCATCGGCGAGGGGGGCCATGAGCCTATCCTTAAGCACCCGTAGTCTATTGTCGTACATGCTAGAGGCCTTTCCTTAGCGCGCCGCATCGGGCTTGCATGCTATGTAGTTTGCGGCTCTACGTGCAACTATAAGGCCGGCCGCTTGAGCAGGGCAACGGAAAAGTAAGATTTTTGCGCGCCGCGGCATCCAGAACGCGGTATTTTAGGCAGAATAGAAGCAACGAGGAGCGTGAACTATGGATACCGTCCCTAAAAGCCTGCGATTGTGGTTCGTAGCGCAGTATCCCGCCTTACGGCTGCCGGCAAGCTACCTTGTCTTGGCCATTTTTGCGCTGTTCAACGTTCTGTGGGCGTATTGGCTTAGGCGCCTGAATCATGCCTAAACGCGGCCCGCTTTTTCAGCATGCTCCATTATCGCCGGCCTTCCTGCGCCTAGGGCTCATCGTCCTTGCGCTGCTAGCTTCCCTTAGGCCTAGCGAAGCCTTCGCCCAAGGCTCTCCCAGTTCTGGCCAGGCTCCTATTGGCACGCTGCTCTACCGCGAGGAATTCTTGAACCTTGACCGCTGGACGCATGAGCGTTTCCCTAAGATAGAGAAGGCCTCGTCCTATAGGATAGCCGTCGTGGACGGCGCGCCTGCCCTCGTGGCCGCAGCCGACGCTTCCGCCTCGTACCTGCTCTTTAGCCAGGTATACTCTCTGCGGCAGTATCCCCTGCTTCGCTGGCGCTGGCGCGTGGACAGCGTGTATGACAAGGGCGAGAGGTCAAAAAAAGCGGTGGACGATTTCCCCATTCGGATATTCCTGCTCTTTGAGTTCGAGCCTGAGAAGGCAGGTATCATGGACAGGCTGAGCTATGGCCTGGCAAAATCCATCTATGGCGTGTATCCTCCCCACAGTTCCCTATCTTATGTATGGGATAGCCGCAGCGCCGTTGGCGCCATACTTATAAGCCCCTATACCGATAAGGATCGCGATTACGTATTGCGCAGCGGGGCGGCATCGGCGGGGCTTTGGATTGACGAGAGCGTCAACGTGCTGGAGGATTATAAGAAGGCTTTCGGCAGGGAGCCGCCCGACCGGGTAACGCTGGCCATCATGGCCGACGCCGACGATACCGGGGCATCCGCCGTTTCGTATTTACGCTTTATAGAAATAGGAGCGCCTTGATTATGGAAAAAACCGTGGCTATGGCGCTGAGCCTGGCCCTGTTCCTGGCCTGGGAAGCCTTGAAGCCCTACTATGCCTACGAAAGCGGCCATTGGCTGCGCTCCTTGAACAACGCCCTCGTCGGCCTGTTCAACGCGGCCTTCGCGCGCCTGGCTTTCGCGGGGCTCAGCTATTGGGCGCTGACCCTTGCCGCGGAGGCCCGCTTTGGCCTGCTCAATATAGCGGACCTGCCGACCTGGGCCGGCATAGCGCTTACCATGCTTGCCCTGGACCTATGGACCTATTGGTGGCACCGCTTGAACCATACGGTCAATTTCCTCTGGCGCTTCCACCGGGCGCACCATACGGATACGGAGATGGGCGTGACCACGGCGTATCGCTTCCATCCCGTAGAGCTGGCTTTCTCATCCCTCTTGCGCGTGCCCCTCATACTGGCGTTCGGGCTCAAGCCCGAGGGTCTCCTGTGGTATGAGCTGGCGCTCAACGTATCGGTGGCCTTTCACCACGCGAACCTGGGCATAGGCGACAAGGCCGACGCTTTCCTTCGCCTGGTATTCGTGTCGCCCATCATGCACAAGCTTCATCACAGCGTGGAACCCCGCGAATTTTCCTCCAACTATTCGTCGATACTATCGCTCTGGGACCGGCTGTTTAAGAGCTGGACGGTAACGGATAGCCCGCGCGCCATAGTGCTGGGCCTTCGGGTGTATCGGGATAGGAGCTGGCAGAGCGTGCCAGGCATACTGCTTACGCCGTTTAAGCGCAGCGGATCAGCCTTAAGACCCGATCGCCCTGAGTAGGGCCTGGAGCTCCTCGCGGCAGTCGCCGCATATTTCGATATGGCGTGTCTCTGCCAAGGCGCGCTCTTTACGAGTTCCTGAAAAACATTGAACCATTCTCTGTTTTCCAAGTCGACGTTTGCCTTTGCCGTCGAGTATACTATAAAGATATTACCTGCCTTGGGTGAACGCAAGCCGCGCGAGCTAAGAAATCGGCAGGCGATCGCGTCTGAAGGGCATATCCTCTGAGTTAGGAGCGAAGATCCATGAAAAAACCTTACGCTAAAATAAAAGGCCCGGTTTTCGTACTCGTAGTCCTGGTTCTGCTAGCGGCCTGCTCAGGCGGCGACGGGGCTAAGGGCCCGGCGCAAGCTCCCGAAGCCGCGGCCAGGCGCACGGAGCTTAATGGAACCTTGCCCGGCTTTTCTAGCTGGCAGGAGGTGCTTAGCGCCGCGCGGGGAGGCAGCGTGCGCTGGTACCTGTGGGGCGGCTCGTCGGCTATCAACGATTTCGTGGACAAGCAGTACGGCGAGGTCCTTGCGCGGGATTACGGCATAACGCTCGTGCGCGTGCCCGTGGCCGACACCCGTGAAGCCGTGGCCATAGTCATGGCCGAGACCGAGGCGGGTAAACAATCCGGCGGAGCCGTGGACCTGATATGGATAAACGGCCTCAATTTTTATACCCTCAGGCAGGCAAAGCTGCTTTACGGCCCCTGGGCCGAAAGCCTGCCCAACGCGGCCCTCGTGGATTGGGAGAACCCCTCGCTGCGCTACGATTTCGGGGTGCCGGTAGACGGCTACGAAAGCCCCTGGTCGAGCGCCCAGTTCCAATTCATATACGATTCGGCGCGCATGGACGAGGCTAAGCTGCCGCGCTCCTACCGGGAATTGGACGCTTGGATACGGGCCAATCCGGGCCGCTTCACCTACGTAGCGCCTTCAGGCGGCGCCTTTCAGGGTACGCGCTTTGTGAAGCAGGCGCTCTATGAGCTGTCCGGCGGCTACGAGCAGTTCCTGGGGCCTTGGAACCAGGCGCTCTTCGACGAGAAGGCGCCCGCGCTCTGGTCTTTCCTCAACGCCTGGGAACCCTATCTCTGGCGACAGGGCAAGACCTACCCGGCGTCCGAGAACGAGCTTCACCAGCTCTTCGCCAACGGCGAAGTGGACTTTAGCATAACCCTGGCCACCGCCGGCGCGGGCCCGTCCATTGCGGCGGGGCTTATGCCACAAAGCTCGCGGGCCTACGCCTTCCGCTCCTATATGATAGGCGACTACAATTACCTGGCCATACCGGCGAACGCCTCCAATAAGGCCGCCGCCCTCGTGCTGGCAAACCTTATCCTGGAGCCCGACAGGCAGGCCCTCCAAATCTTGCCCGACTACGGCTTCGGCTTAGGCTACGCGGTGGATATGCGCAAGCTTTCTGACGCCGACCGCGCCCTGCTTGAGGCTTCGCTTACGAAGCTCGGGCCGGCCGCCGCCGACGCGAAGTCCCTGCGCGACTCCTTCGCGCCCGATCTTGCCCCCGAGTCCCAGGCGGCCATAGAGAAGGGCTGGGAAGCCAGGGTGCTGCGAAACTAGCATGCGCGTTCTTGGCCAGCGACGCTCCGGGACTTTTCTCATGCTCCTCCCTAGCTTGCTGGTGCTCGCCCCGCTCTTTGGCGGCAGCCTGCTCTACGGCGTATTCCAAAGCCTGGGCTGGCAGCCTCTCTTGGGCAAGACTCAGCTGAGCCTGGCCGCGTATGCCGATATACTCTTTGGCTCGACCTACGCGCCAAAATTCTGGGAGGCGGTGGCCTTTTCCCTGTGGATAAGCCTGGCGAGCACCGTACTCTCGGCCGTGCTCGCCGTTGCCCTGGCCCTCGCCATAGCGCGGTCGAGCCTGGGCAGGGGCGTATCTGCCTTCCTGCTGCAGTTCAGCCTGCCCATACCGCACCTGGTGGCCGCCCTTGGAGCGCTCTTCCTCTTGTCTCAGAGCGGCTTGGCCTCCCGAGCCCTGCGCCTCGTCGGCCTTATCGCGGCCCCCGCGGACTTTCCCGCCCTCGTGCGGGACCGTGGCGGCATAGGGGTCTTGCTCGCGTACCTATGGAAGGAAGTGCCCTTCATGGGCCTCGTTACCCTGGCCGCGCTGAGCCAGGCGGGCAGCGACCATGACGACAGCGCCCGCACCCTGGGGGCCAGCGCCTGGCAGCGCTTTCGCTACATAACCCTGCCCCTCATCGCCCCCTCTTTGGCGGCCAGCGCCATCCTGGTGTTCAGCTATATTTTCGGCGCGTACGAGATACCCAGCATCGTGGGCGTGCGCAATCCTCAGTCGCTGCCCGTGCTGTCCCTCGAGCTTTTCGTGAGCCCGGACCTGCGCGACCGCGCGGCGGCCATGGCCTTGGGCGTGATCATGGCCGCCCTGGTGCTCATGCTCGTCGCGGCCTATCTGGCCCTCGTACAGCGCGGGGCGCGGTGGCGCGAGGACGCCCTGTGACGCCAAACCCGCCCGGCGGCGCGCTAGCCCGAACAACTAAGCCCAGAGGCCTTGGCATACTCATCCTGCTTTTTTTTGCCGCCGCCGCGCCCTTCGTCGCCTTTATGCTCAACGCGTTCTCCTTCCGTTGGTTCTATCCGCAGCTCGTGCCTGCCGAGTGGAGCCTGCGCGCCTGGACGCGCATAGCCGCGCCCCGCTTCGGCCTCTTCCCGGCGCTAGCCAATAGCATCGGCCTGGCGCTGCTCGTTACCCTGGTATCGCTGGCCATAGGCCTGCCCGCCGCCCGCGCCTTGGGCATGCGGGAATTTAAGGGCAAGCGCCTAGCGGAGTTTTTCATCCTTGCCCCCATCATGGTTCCCGCCCTGCCCGTAGGCATGGGGCTTTCGGTAATCTTCGCGCGCTTGGGCCTGGCCGGCACCTGGCTTGGCGTGGCCCTGGCCCAGCTCGTGCCCGTGCTGCCCTATGTCGTGCTTACCCTGGCCGCCGTGTTCCGCGGCTACGACGACGCGCTCGAGGCCCAGGCACGCACCCTAGGCGCAGGTCCCCTGCGCGTGTTCTTGAGCGTAACCATACCGTCCATAGCGCCGGGCTTGAGCG
>JBFZES010000353.1:0-10861 GCA_041306725.1 Spirochaetaceae bacterium
CGGAATAGAGGGCCGCGGCCAGGGCCAGGTCTATGCCGGGCTCGCTGAGCCGCATGCCCCCGGCCACGTTCACGTAGAGGTCCTGGTCGGAAAAGCGCAGGCCCACGTGCTTTTCGAGCACGGCGGCTATACGCGACACGCGGGCGGCGTCTATCCTGTCGGAAAACACCCGCGACAGGCTGGACTTGCCCGGCACGGTAAGCGCCTGTATCTCCACCAGTATGCCGCGCGTGCCTTCCCAGCTGGCCGCAATGGCCGCGCCGACGGGAGACGGGCCTTCGCGGCGCACGAGGAATATGCTCGAGGGATCCTCAAGCTCTACGAGGCCCTTCTCCGTCATGGTGAAGAGCCCTACTTCGTCCGTGGAACCGAAGCGGTTCTTAGCCGAGCGCAGGAAGCGCACGTCGCTGTCGCTCTGCTCGAACATGAGCACGACGTCGACGATATGCTCGGCGGCCTTGGGCCCGGCTATGATGCCGTCCTTGGTGACGTGGGCTACGAGGAAGCAGGACGAGCCGTGCTCGCGCGCCCAGTCGGACAGCTCAAGCGAGCAGTACTTGACCTGGTTGGCGGTGCCGGGCACCGCGCCCGCCTCGGAAGACATGAGGGTTTGCATGGAGTCGACGATGAAGAGCGCGGGCTTGACGCGGTCGAGCGCGGCGAGAGCCTCGGAGAGTTCGCCCGTGCACAGCAGCTCGAGGCCGTCGCGGGCAAGGCCGAGGCGGTCTGCGCGCAGCCGTATCTGGGCGGCGCTCTCCTCGCCGCTGATATAGAGCACCCGGCCCTTCACCGCGGCCTTGGCGGCCACTTGCAGGAGCAGGGTGCTTTTGCCTATGCCCGGCTCGCCGCCCACCAGCACGCTCGAGCCGCGCATAATGCCCCCGCCGAGCACGCGGTCCACCTCGGCGCTGCCCGAGGCGCTGCGCGCGCCTTCGGCCGGATCGACCGCCGCCAGGGGTATGGAAAACTTGACGCTCCTGGCAGACCGCGCCTCGGCGGCCGGGGCGGAGCTTTCCTTCAAGGTATTCCATTCCCCGCAGGCGGGGCAGCGCCCGAGCCACTTGGATTCACGATGGCCGCAGCCGGCGCACTCGTAGCCCGTCTTCGTGTTTTTCGATGCCATGCTGTCCTTACGCTACCCTAAAAACCCTCGCTTGCTAAAGGCCCAGGTCGAAGTCTATCTTGGCCCGGGTAACGGACAAGAGTTCGGCGGTAGACACTCGCATAAGCTTAAGGAAGAGCTCATAGCCCTCCGTTCGTTTGTACAGGCTCCCCGATATCACCACGTCCGCGCCTAAGAATCCCCCAAGCTTAGCTATGCCCGCCTCGTCGGCGAGGCCGGACAGCTGTAGCTCAAGCTCCTCGAGCAGCTTCTGTATATCCTTGCGCTCCACCATGGTAAAGCGCTTCGGGTCCAAGGCGGCCGCGGCTAAGATAAGCCGCTCGCCGAAATACTCGGCATTGAGCGCTAAGGCGCTATCCGCGCCGACGATGGGCAGGAGGCCCAGGGGCGTGGCAGGGAGTATCCTATAGCTTGAGTAGTCGAGCAGATTGCCAAGGGCCTCCGCGAAGAGCTTGCCCATAGTCTCGTCGCGGCTTTCGCTATCCACCCTGTCGGCGCTGAAATAGCCCTGATCCTGGTCGAGCGGCGTATCGGACAGGTACGCCACCTCTTCCTTGATGAAGCGTATGATGATGGCCTCAAGCTTGTCGGTCGCGTAGTTGGAACCGGTATGGTGGCTTACCGAGCCGGGCGCCCCGCCCTCCGACTCCCCCTGCTCGCCATAGCTTAAGAAAATATAGCGGGCGTCGCTGAGCTGGGCTATTTGCCGCAGCACATACTCGCCCTCAAGCGGAAGGCCGCCCGTGCCTATGGTGTAGATCTTTATGCCGCGCTCCCTGGCGTCGTTGGCGGCGCGTACATAATCGTAGTCCTGGTCATCGTAGAGCTGCGCGTCGGCGTCCGTGATGGCGAACGCGAGCCGTATGCCGTTGGCGTTCCAATCCATGGAATTAAGCGAGTCGAACAAGGCCGCCTGAAGGTCTTCCGGCCTGTCTCCGCCGCCGGACGCGTATACCGCGTCGAGCTCGTCCTGGAAGCCGCCAAGGTCTTCCGTGAACGGCACGACCCTGGTCACGTACTCGTCGCCCCTATCCTTGTACAGCACGAGGCCGAAGCGCACGAGGGGGCGCGGCTTAAGCGCGCTGGCGTTGGCGTAGATGATCTCTATGGTGGCGCGCAGCCGCTCTATTTCCTCTCCCATGGAGCCCGTGGTGTCGAGTATGAAGAGTATGTCGAGGGGTATGGGCTGGGCTATGGAACGGCTTGAGCCGAGCCGGTGCTCGATGAGCCGCGGGCCGTCGCGCTTCATTTGTATGCGATCGCGTCGGCCGCCCGCCTGAATGGTAAGGTCGAAGGCGGCCGAGGCGTCAAGGCCGCCCTGGACTGAAAAGGCCGCGGGATAGAAACGGAAGAGTCCATCGGCATGGCTCACACCGCGCGCGAGCTCCCGCGAGCCCAGCGATACCGTAATCAAGGCGTTGGGAACCGACTTGCCCTTGGCGTCCAGCACGCGCACGCTCAGGCGCTCGCGTATATCATAGGGTATATGGGGAACCGAGCCGTATTGCTCAAGGAAGGCGGTAAAGTAATTAAACTGCGCGTTATCGTCGGAATAGCCCGCGCGAAGGCCGGAGGCCGAAGGAGCGGGGCGCGCCGCGCCCGGCGTTCCGGACGCGCTCAACGACGGCGACGGTGGCGGAGCGCCCGCCATGGCCTCGTCGCGCAGTTCCGCGGTCTTTCGCTCATACTCGATGCTATCTGTGGCCGCGTCGCGGCTTACTGCCTTATCGTCGGCGGGAGCAGCCGGCGGCGGCTCGGGCGCGGCAATCGCCGTGGGCTCAGGCGCGGTACCCGGCGCGGTGACCGGGGCTGGCGCTGGAACAGGGGCAGGCGCCGCATCCGCCTGGGCTTCTTCCTTGGCGACGACGGCATCGAGCGCCGCATCGGGCGCGCCGGCGCAAGAAAATGCCGCTAAAAGGGAAAGCAGGCAGAGACTGGCGAAAAGCCCCGTAGCCCAAGCGTTCTTATGCATAGTCATGTACCTCCATAGATGGGCCGAAGCTCATCTATGGATAGTAGTATAGCGCGGGGTTCGCGCCTAATCTAACCCTTAATTATGCGGCCGAAGCCCGAAATTTTCTGCTTAATGGCCGGCTGGCCATAATAGGTTATCGAACCGAGCCCGCTGATCGAGGCATCCAGGCTTTTCGTAACGGAGAGCTCCGCGCTGCCGGTGCCGGATATGCTGACGCGCGCCGAGAGGGCGTCAAGCTGCCTCGCGGATACAGAACCCACGCCGCTTACGCTAACGCTCAGGTCGTCTGCCCTGCCCATGAGGCTGATGGAGCCGGTGCCGCTCAGGCTTACTTTCGCTTTATCCACGCTGAGCCTGGCGGACACCGAGCCGGAACCGCTGATATCCGCCTCGAATAGACGGCCCTTAAAACCGTCTCCTATGCGTATGGACCCCGCTCCGGACATGCTCACCGAGTTTAACGCCGGCATCACGATGCGGATTTTAAGCTTGGTGAGCCCTTGAACGGAACTGCCCTGCTTGAAACCCAATTGCAGCACGCCGCCGCGCACGGTAGTCTCGAAGAGATCCTGTAAATTGGAATCGAGGGTAACGATAAGCTCGAAGCTCCTGCCGAACTCGATGCTTATATCTTCGACCGAGCTCGCCGACACGCCGGTGAAGCCCTGAACGTCGCGAACGCTATCCACGAGCACGCCATTGCCCCGCACGCTCAGCGCGCTCACGCTGGCCACCGCGAATGACGCTACGGCCACTATAGCCAAGGTATTTCTCATAATGCTCCTTCCCGCGCTTTCGCCGCGGATCGCATGGCCCGCCCGCATACGCGCGGCGGCTTGAGCGATTGAATATAATAATAGTGAATATATAGCCCATACCACAGGCAGGCAAGGTAAATTTCTACCATAGCGCGCGATTGTGCAAGGCTTCCCCGCACTATAGAATTTCAAAGATTTTCCTAGTATGCTTCAATCCGGCGGCTAGACCAAGCGCGGTCCTGCACTGGGCTTTGAATAGGAGGCTATGCGCCATGGAATCCACCCGACGGCAAGCGCTCGCTCTCTCCCTCTGCTTCCTCGCCCTAGCTTCCTGTTCAGCGCCGCAACGCAGCAAGGTGCTGCACGTCAATTCATTGCGTGGGCAAATATGGCCGTCAAAATCAGGCGATTCCCTGCTCGGCGGCTTTTCGCTGCTATCGTCGGCGATTAAGAACGAGAAGAACAACGATCCAGGCGCGCGCCATTACGTCATCGCCGTGTACAACGCCCTGCATGGCAGCGCGGAAGCGCATTTCACCGAGGGGCGCGCGGTCGTGGACCTCATGAACGCCACGGGCTTCGACGCGCTCGTGCTTGGCCCGCGGGACTTCTATTTCGGCCTCGAAGCCCTCGAGCGGCTCGCCGGCGCGGCCAGCTTTCCTTTCATCGCGGCGAATATAGCCTATGCCGACGGCTCGCGCCCTTCCTTTATCAAGCCTTTCCTGTACGACCCTAAGACCAAGCTAGGCCTTATTGGGCTCGCGCCGCGGCAAGTGCTCAGCCAGAACCTAGCCCAGAACGTGCGCGGGCTCGCCATGAACGACGAGCTAGCGGTGGTGCAGGAAGCCCTGCGCGAACTCAAGGCCCTTGGCGCTACGAGCGTCGGGCTCTTCGCGGGAGGCATGGTCTGGGGTGGGCCGGAAGGCTCCGGGGACAGCGCTCTCGCCGCGGCCCTGCTGGACATCGACGGCATAGATCAATACTGGTTCGGCTCACCTTCGCCCGCCACGCCTGACGGGCTTACCATACTGGAGGCCCCTAAGGGGCCGCGCATAGTGATGGTACAATCGGGGGCGCGTTTCACCAACGGCCACATGATCGCCAATACCAGTTTCGCCGCGTCGCCTGAGGGCGTGGAATTCCATGCTTTGCCCGTTAGCGCCGAGCGCTACCAGCCGGACGAGGCCCTTTCATCCTTGCTGTACACCGTAGAACAGACGATAGCCGGAGCCATGAATAGCACGGTAGCCGCTTCCCTTATGGATTTTAGCCTGGACTTCGAGCAGGAATGTTCGATGGGCAATCTCGTGTGCGACATTTTCAGGGACTATACCGACAGCGAGGTGTTCTTCCTCAATTCAGGCAAGATACGCGCCGCGCTGTCGCAAGGCTCCATTAGCCGTAAGGACGTGTATGATATACTCCCCTTCGGAGGCAATCTCGTAAGCACGTCTATGACCGGCGAACAGATTATGTCCCTGCTCAATAAGAGCCTCAGCTATGTGGGCAACCCTAAGGCGGGCAGGGGCTTTCTGCAGGTTTCAGGCATAAGCTTCGCCTGGGATTCCAGCCTGAGGCCAGGCAACCAGGTAATTAAGTCGAGCGTGCGCATAGGCAAGGACGCATTGGATACGGCCCGCGTCTACCGGGTTGCCACCGAGGCGTATATATTCGGAGGCGGCGACGGCTACGGTCTTTTCTCCGAGCAGGGCATAGCCATGGAGCGCTTCTACGAAAGCTCCATACTGACTATCTTAGAAGACGCGTTGCGCTCGGCCAAGGAACTCAAGGCGCCCGATTTGGGCAGGATAAGCAGGCGCTAAGCGGATGCGTGGCTCGCGCGTAAGCTATAAAATATTCCTTACCTTCATCATCATTATCGCGTTGCCCGTCTTAGGCCTTTCTATCGTGCTCTCCCGCATAGCCAGCGGCGTCGATCAGGCGAGGCAGGAAGACCGCTTCGCCTACGCGGAAAGCTACCTTAATGGCTCCATACTCGATTCGATCCGCTTCGCCGAGAGCAGGCTCAGGCAGGCGACGCAAGACGCTCGTTTCTCAAGGCTCGTGCCGTCCTTCCTGTCCGGCGACGATATCACGCAGGAAGTGCTTACCCTCATGGGCGAATACGGCCTCGAAGGATTCGCGCTTTCCTTGGGAGACGGTAGGCTCAAGCCTTTCGGCTACCGCGGCTCTTCGTTCGCCGAGGCCGGCTATGACGGACGGTACGACGCGCCGCGCCAAGCGGGGATAATAGACAAGGACGGCATCCTTCTTTTTGCCGGCCTTCCTATAATGCCCCCGCTCGCGGCCGTCGGCATGCGTTCCATCGAGCGCTCGGTGCTCGAAGTGCTCAAGGCATCCCTTGGCGCGGATTTTGATATAGCGCGCCGCGGCGACCCGGACATCCTCGTGCTTACCACGAAGAGAGATCCCTTTGGCATGAACCTTTCAGGCACATCGCTTGCCGATCCTGCGCATAAACTCGCTGGCGCGGAGCCCAGGGTTCAGCGCCCCGTCGGCCTGCCGGAGCCTTTCAATGCGGATTATCTGGCGACGATATCATTGCCGGCCCTCTCGGCCGCGGTATCGGAAACCGGCGCTTACATAGCCGCTTTCGCCCTGGCGACCTTAGCCTTAGCCAGCGCGGCAAGCGTTATCCTCTCCCGGCAAATCGTCCGCCCGCTTGGGTCATTGCTCGCCGGCGTCAAAGCGCTCTCCGCCTCCCTTATTTCCGGGGAAAGCTTCGAGCGGATTAGCATCAATACCCAGGATGAGCTCGGCGAGCTTACCGGGGAATTTAACCGCATGGGCAGCGAACTCGTAGCCGCGCATCGCGAATTACTGCGGCAGAACGACGAGCTTAAGGAAGTTGACCTGCTCAAGGATGATTTCTTATCGACGACATCCGCGGAGCTGCGGTCGCCGCTTAACACCATCATTGGCCTCGCGGATTCCATGCTCGGCTCCTCTTCCCTGTCAGAGGACGACCGCAATACCGTGCGCTACATAGCGACGAGCGGGAAAAAGCTCTATGGCATGATCGGCGACGTGCTCGACTACACCAAGCTCGAGCACGGCGACGTTACGCTTAAGCCGCGAGTTTTCGAGCTTAAGCCGCTGGCTGACCTCGCGCTCCGCTTCTGCTCGGGGCTTAAGAAAAAAAACGTGGAGCTCTTCAACCTTATCGAGCCGGAACTGCTCATACGCGCCGATGAAAGCCGCATTGAACAAGTGCTGTATGGCCTTGTCGGCTACGCGGTACGCAGAACACGGCAAGGATCCATCATCGTGCGCAGCCAACGAGAGGCGGACCGCGTTGTAATCTACGTAAGCGACTGGGGAAACGACGACGCCCTTGACCAAAGCTCTACGGGTACGGAGGGGCTCGACCTTACCTTAGTGAAGCGCCTGCTGGAGCTGCACGGCACGGCGCTGGAGACGGAGTCGAACCCGGGCAAAGGCAGCCTCTTTTACTTTAGCTTACCCGCCGTTTCGCACGCGGAAGTCGCCAAAGAAAAGAAACAGGGCATGCCGCTACCTGAGGAAGACATAGACGAGCTCGTCCCGCTCGACGATCCAGCCTACGCCCAAGGATCTACGGAACAGCGTTTTCGCGTACTCGTCGTGGACGAAGACCCCGTGGTACTGCGTATACTCATGAACGGGCTGCGGGATCGTTACGACATAAGCTGCGCCAGCGACGGCGCGGAGGCTTTGCGCAGAATTAGCGCGGGTGCCCAAACGCTCGACAGCATACTCATAGCCGCGAAGCTTCCAAAAATTTCAGGATACGAATTATGCGGCATGATACGCCAGGAACACAGCGGGTCGCGGCTCCCGATTATAATGATGACGGACCCAGGCAAGCCCGCAGACGTAGAGGAAGCCTTCGCCTCGGGGGCGAACGACGTGGTTACGAAGCCGACCTCCATTCTCGAACTCAGAGCCAGGCTCAAAACGCACATAGAGCTGTCTAAGCTTAACGACGCGTATGCCCGTTTCGTGCCGCGGGATTTCCTGCGCTTCTTAGGCAAGGCAAGCATAATCGATACTAGGCTGGGCGAGCATATAGAAAGCGATATGACCATCCTTGTATCCGACATACAGGGCTTCACGCTTTTAGCCGAGCGCCTCGGCCCCCAGGCTAGCTTCATGCGCCTCAACGCCTACCTTTCGCGCATAGGCCCCATCATACGCGCGCACAACGGCTTTATCGATAAATACATAGGCGACGCCATCATGGCAATTTTCCCCACGTCGCCCGCGGACGCCATTCGCGCCGCGCTTGCCATGTGCCTTGAAATGGACGCGATTAACGCGGAAGCGAGCCAGAAAAGCGAGGAACCCATCTTCGCGGGCATAGGCATACATACCGGCAGACTCCTGATGGGCACGATAGGAGAGTCTGAGCGCATGGACGGTACCGTCATATCCGGCGCGGTAAACCTCGCGTTCAAGCTGGAAGAGCTGACCGAGCCCTTTGGCGCTACAATCATCGTTTCCGGAGCGCTTATAGAGGCAATGGGCTCAACGCTTGAGGACATTACGAAGCGCTACTTAGGATCAACTAAGGAAAAAGGAAAGGACTCGAGCGTACCCATATACGAGCTTATTCCGCCAGGGAACGGAATTTCCCAAGTAAAAAAACGGGAGTCGCGGCAGCGATTTGAAAAAGCGCTGTTCCTGTACGATTCAGGCGCCGTGGACGAAGCCTATGCCGCCTTCCTTGAGCTAGGCGCGGAATCGCCGGACGATCAGGCTTGCCGCGTGTACTTGAATCGCATTCGCGCTGCTCGCGGCTATGGCGGGGCCGAGCCCCTTGCGAAATAGGCGCGCTGGAGGGTATTTAGTTCCCCGAAGCAATTAAAGGATAAGTACTTTTTTGATTTCCTCGCGCTTTATGCCGAACAGCCGCGAGAAATCGTCGGCAGTGGCAAGCTTCATGCCCGCTTTCTGATTGTAGAAATCGGCGAATGCCGCAAGCTCGGCGGGGTCTCCCCCAAAGAGAGCGGACGCGAATGCCGCCCGAAGCAAACCTTCCCTGGCCAACGACATGGTATCAAGCTTGCCGTACTTGGCCTTCGCCTTGCCGTCCACGATGGCCTGTTCGCCTTCATACGCTATGGTAAATATGAAATCTTCCCTCGATATCACCGGCTGCCTCCATCTAGTAAAAAGCCGAACCCCGCGCATAGCGGAATCCGGCTCTATACTATACTTTTGCCTACGCTCTAGGCAACGGCTCGCGTTCAGTCGGCGAGGCTAAAGCTATCTTTTCCCGCGCCGCACATGGGGCATACCCAATCGTCGGGCAGGGCCGCGAACGAAGTGCCGGCGGCTATCTTGGCGTCGGGGTCGCCTACTGCCGGATCGTAAATGTAGCCGCATACGTCACATACATACTTCTGCATAGCATTCTCCTCTTGCGATGGTGGCGATCAGGCCTCGGCCTTCCAAAGTCCGTGTAAATTACAGTACTCGCGGGCATAGGCCTTGGCGGCTTTTACCTTGAATTCGGCTTCAGGCTTGTCGCCGGGCTTCAACTGCGCCCTATACACGATACCGTTAGCTACGAGCTCTATCCATTCGATAAAGTGCTTTTCTTCCATGGGATGGGCTACCGCGCCTACGACTACGCGCCAACCATCGGCGGTTTTCTCAAGCATGGGCACGTGCTTTTCCTTTGCGCCGTCGGTCGTGTTCTCTTTGAAGAGCTTCATGGGCTCGCCGCAGCACACCAGTTCCCCGGCGCCGGCGTGGAGCAGCTCCACGATATTGCCGCATATCTCGCACTTGTATATCTGCAATACTTCAGTCATGGCATCCTCCTACCAATTCTCGCCGAGCAGCTCAAAATAAGACTGGGGGTGGGCGCAAGCGGGGCAAGCCTTGGGCGCTTCGACGCCCTCAAAGAGGTAACCGCAGTTCAGGCAGCGCCAGGTAGCGGTTTTCTCGCGCTTGAATACCTTGCCCTGCTGGATGTTGGCCCTGAGCCCTTCATAACGCTTGGCATGCTGCTTCTCGGCTACCGCTATGGCTTCGAACACCGTGGCTATAGCCTCAAAGCCTTCCGCCCGCGCCACCTTGGCAAAGCCGGGGTACATCTCTTTCCACTCATAGTTCTCGCCGTTTGCCGCCTCAAGGAGGTTCTCGACGGTCGTGCCTACGGGGCCGGCGGGGAAAGTGCCGGTGACGGTAATCTCGCCGCCCTCCATGAACTTAAACAGGCGCTTTGCGTGCTCTTTTTCCTGGTTGGACGTCTCTTCGAAAATCTGGGCTATCTGTATATAGCCTTCATCCTTAGCCTTACTGGTGAAGTAGCTGTATCGGTTACGGGCCTGGGATTCGCCGGCGAAAGCAGCCATCAGGTTTTTTTCCGTCTGGGTTCCTTTTACGCTTTTCATATCCGCTCCTTAAACGTGTAGTTCCGACGCCCATAAAGGCGTCGAGCCGATACCACCCCAAACCGTCGGACGCAACAACCCTATGGTTAATGGGGAGATAGAATCGGGGGAACGTCTCCATTATAGCCGGAGGAGGCGGCCAATGCAAACCGAATCGTTCATTTGACCTTGTCTATATAGGAAAATTCCTTGGCAAAACGCAAGCAAGCATAGAACCCCGTGCGTAGTGGCCCGCAGGGGGAAGCCATAGCATGAAAAATTGCCTGTACGAGCATACGCCTAGCGGCTATTTGGACAAAATAGACATACGCGAACGCATCAGCGCCTCTGGACTTGGAGCCATGGCGGATTATGAGCTGGTCGCCGCGGTGCTTGGCTCGGGCATGAAGGGCAAGGATGTGCGCAGCCTGTCCCGGGAGCTGCTCCAAGCCCTCGACCTTAGCGGGGGCGTACCCGAACCCGGGTCTTTTGCCAGCCTCCGCGGCATAGGCCAGGCCAGGGCCTGCCGCCTCAGCGCGGCGCTGGAACTGGGCCGGCGCTTTTACGGCCACCGGGGCCGACGCATATCCTGCCCGCAGGACGCCTGGCAGCTCATCAGGCA